>NZ_JAELUD010000169.1:0-436 GCF_016429185.1 Aquitalea sp. ASV11 | reverse complement strand
GTGGAAGTGATCGAGATTCCGGCCTCCGAACTGGGCCGTGGCCGTGGCGGTGGTCACTGCATGACCTGCCCGATCATCCGTGACGAAGTGAAGATCTAAACCCTTTCGAACAGTGCATCAATATTGCCCGGTGGCGACGGCCAAGCCCGCCACCCGGCACCGGAACAAGGAGTGTTACCATGGCTTTCAATCTGCGCAACCGCAACTTCCTCCGCATGCTGGACTTCACCCCGCGCGAAATCCGCTACATGCTCGACCTGGCCCGCGACCTGAAACGCGCCAAATACACCGGCACCGAACAGCAACACCTGAAGGGCAAGAACATCGCCCTGATCTTCGAAAAAACCTCCACCCGCACCCGCTGCGCGTTTGAAGTGGCCTGCTACGACCAGGGCGCCAACGTCACCTACCTCGGACCGTCCGGCTCGCAGATCGG
>NZ_JAELUD010000168.1:0-458 GCF_016429185.1 Aquitalea sp. ASV11 | reverse complement strand
CGGCGGAATCCGCTCCCCCTCACTCAGGCGGATTCCACCCTCCGGCAGGTCATCCCCCGGTGACCTGCCGCCCCATCCGACACACACCGGCCTGCCACAGGCAGACCGGCCACGCCACTGTCCCGACCGTGCGGACAGGGCCAGAAAAGGAAACATCATGCGAGTCGTCGTAGCCCTGGGCGGCAATGCCCTGCAACGTCGTGGCGAAGCCATGGCCGCTGACAACCAACGCGCCAACGTCAAGGTGGCCGCTGAACAACTGGCCGCCGTCACCCGGCTGGGCCACAACCTGGTGATGTGCCACGGCAACGGCCCGCAAGTCGGCCTGCTCGGCCTGCAAAACGACGCCTACGCCCGCCACGTCGACGGCAAGGTCACCCCCTATCCGCTGGATGTACTGGGTGCCCAGACCGAAGGCATGATCGGCTACATGATCGAACAGGAACTGGGCAACGTGC
>NZ_JAELUD010000167.1:0-461 GCF_016429185.1 Aquitalea sp. ASV11 | reverse complement strand
GTTTCAGCCAGGATTGCCGGGTCGAATTTGGCAACATAGGCATCCACCCCCACGCTGGAACCCATCGCCTTGTTGGCATTGGACGACAGCGAGGAATGCATGATAACCGGGATGCCTTTGAAGCGGACATCGGATTTGATCAGCTTGGTCAGCACATAGCCGTCCATCTCCGGCATTTCCGCATCCACCAGAATGATCTTCAGATAATCGTGCAGGCACTCGTCCTCACCCCAGGTGCGGCTGGCCAGCACCTGCAGGCGCTCCCAGGCTTCGCGCCCGTTGGTGGCCTGCTGGAACTTGATGCCCATCTTCTCCAGCACGCTGGTGATTTCCTTGCGGGCTACCACCGAATCATCCACGAAGAACAGGTACTGGTCGCTCTCCAGCTGGGCTTGCGGAATCTCCGGCAGGCGCGGCTCACCCACCACGGTGGCCAGAATCTGCTCCACGTCCAGAATGGA
>NZ_JAELUD010000166.1:0-473 GCF_016429185.1 Aquitalea sp. ASV11 | reverse complement strand
GTCCTTGCGCCGCGCACTCACCTCGCGCCCCACGCCAATCACCCGGGCATCGCCCGTTGCCAGATAATGCGCCAGATAGCCATCGTGGCCGGAACGGTAAGGCTCGGGCATCAGCAGATTGATGTTGCGGCCCACCAGCTCGGCAGACTGCCAGCCGAACAGCAACTCGGCGGCCCGGTTCATTTCCAGCACCCGGCCACGCGCATCCATGCTGATGATGCCGTCCACCGCGGTGTCCACCACCGCCTGCAAGCGCGCCTCGCCTGCGGTCTTTTCCGCCGCCAGCTGGCGATAGCGCAACAAGGTATTCCCCGCCAGCACCAGCACCCCGGCACACAGGGTAAGCAAGGCTACCACCGCCGCCATCTTGCCGTTTTCCGCCACCACCCGGCCGGCCGGCTCTGCCACGCCGATGAAGCGGGCCGACAGCATGCCGCTGTAGTGCATGCCGGCAATGGCAAAGCCCATGATGC
>NZ_JAELUD010000165.1:0-483 GCF_016429185.1 Aquitalea sp. ASV11 | reverse complement strand
AAATGCCGTCCACCCAACTGGCCGAGCACCTGATCGGCGGTATCGCCAAGTTTGAACTGCCGTTCGACCCCAAAGGCCTGTTCGGCGGCTATCTGGACCAGTCCGAATTCGTCATCCCGCCGATTCCGAACAGCCTGTTCCAGCGCGACCCGTCCTGCTGGATCTACGAAGGCGTGACGCTGAACCCGATGTACTGGCCGGCCCGCCGTCAAGAAACCCTGATCCTGCAAGCCATCTACCAGCACCACCCGTACTTCGCCGGCAAGGTGAAGGTATGGTGGGGCGACTGTGACAAGAACCACGGCCCGGCCACGCTGGAAGGCGGCGACGTGATGCCGATCGGCAACGGCGTGGTGCTCATCGGCATGGGCGAACGCACCAGCCCGCAAGCCGTGGTGCAAGTGGCCCGCAATGTGCTGGGCAAGGAAGGTGGCGCCACCCGCGTGATTGCCTGCCAGATGCCCAAATCGCGTGCTGCCATGC
>NZ_JAELUD010000164.1:0-488 GCF_016429185.1 Aquitalea sp. ASV11 | reverse complement strand
GCCAGGCTTACAGCACCGGTCACGTCGGTTGTACGGAAATAGAACTGCGGACGGTAGTTAGCGAAGAACGGGGTGTGACGACCGCCTTCATCCTTGCTCAGCACGTATACGGATGCGCCGAACTTGGTGTGCGGGGTGATGGTGCCCGGCTTGGCCAGTACCTGACCACGCTCTACGTCTTCACGCTTGGTACCACGCAGCAGTACGCCTACGTTGTCACCAGCCTGACCTTGGTCCAGCAGCTTGCGGAACATTTCAACGCCGGTGCAGGTGGTCTTCGCAGTTGCCTTCAGGCCTACGATTTCCAGTTCTTCACCAACCTTAACGATACCGCGCTCTACACGACCAGTAACTACAGTACCACGACCGGAGATGGAGAATACGTCTTCGATCGGCAGCAGGAACGGCTTGTCAACAGCACGTTCCGGAGTCGGGATGTAGGAGTCCAGAGCAGCAGCCAGACGGAAGATGGACGGTTCGCCCATTTC
>NZ_JAELUD010000163.1:0-503 GCF_016429185.1 Aquitalea sp. ASV11 | reverse complement strand
CCCAAGATGACGATTTGTCCCACTTGCAGAGTTAACTGCAGGTGTTTCATCTCGCCGTCTAATTAATTCGGCTTCTTCAGTTTGTTAAAGATCGGGCATTGTAAAAACAACGCAAACAGAAATTCACGCAGCAATAAAATCTGCTGTGTGCGCTTTTGTTTGCACTGTAAGAATGGTGGAGGATGACGGGATCGAACCGACGACCCCCTGCTTGCAAAGCAGGTGCTCTCCCAACTGAGCTAATCCCCCAAACTGGTGGGTCTGGAAGGACTCGAACCTTCGACCCCTGCGTTATCAACACAGTGCTCTAACCAGCTGAGCTACAAACCCAGTCAAACCCTTAAAATCTCGAATAACCGATAGGCTGTGAATACTTGACGATCGCCTTCTCTAGAAAGGAGGTGATCCAGCCGCAGGTTCCCCTACGGCTACCTTGTTACGACTTCACCCCAGTCATGAATCCCACCGTGGTAAGCGGCCTCCTTACGGTTAGCCTACCCACT
>NZ_JAELUD010000162.1:0-504 GCF_016429185.1 Aquitalea sp. ASV11 | reverse complement strand
ATTTTAATACATGCTCAAATTCAGAACGTGGAATACTTGCCTTCCAAGCCAAGCCACCGGCATTCCCACTAGAATACGACGGAAGAAGATTATTAGATTTATCTGAGCAAAGATGGTGCAAAGAAGATACTTTTCGCCATTTTGGAGTTGAAAACAAAAGAGAAATAACCCATACGCAGTCAATTGGCTCTGGTATTTTTTTTATAAAAAAGAATGAACACACAACCAGTATCATTAAAAAATGGCTTGATGTCTATTACACACATTTCGAGTTGGTGGATGATACGCCATCCAAATCCATGAATTGCAGTGACTTTATTGAACACCGACACGACCAGTCAATATTTTCCATTATATGCAAGCTTGAAGAAGTAGATACAATATCTGTCTCTTATACACATCTGACGCTGCCGACGAACAGTAAGATGTGGTGTGGGGGGTGGGGGGGGGGGGGGTGTATGGGGGGGGGGGGGGGGGGGGGGGGGGGGGGGGGGGGGGGGGGGG
>NZ_JAELUD010000161.1:0-504 GCF_016429185.1 Aquitalea sp. ASV11 | reverse complement strand
GTGGTATTACCATTAATACCGCACACGTAGAATACGAAACCGAGTCCCGTCACTACGCTCACGTAGACTGCCCGGGTCACGCCGACTACGTTAAGAACATGATTACCGGTGCTGCCCAGATGGACGGCGCTATCCTGGTGTGCTCCGCAGCTGACGGCCCGATGCCGCAAACCCGCGAACACATCCTGCTGTCCCGTCAGGTTGGCGTACCGTACATCATCGTTTACCTGAACAAGGCTGACCTGGTTGACGACGCTGAACTGCTGGAACTGGTTGAAATGGAAGTGCGCGATCTGCTGTCTTCCTACGACTTCCCGGGCGACGACACTCCGGTAGTTATCGGTTCCGCTCGTCTGGCACTGGAAGGCGACCAATCCGAAATGGGCGAACCGTCCATCTTCCGTCTGGCTGCTGCTCTGGACTCCTACATCCCGACTCCGGAACGTGCTGTTGACAAGCCGTTCCTGCTGCCGATCGAAGACGTATTCTCCATCTCCGGTCGTG
>NZ_JAELUD010000160.1:0-567 GCF_016429185.1 Aquitalea sp. ASV11 | reverse complement strand
GTCCTCCACCTGGGCGGCCATCTGCAACGAGCTGTGCTACCGCGTCAGCCAGCTGTTCCCAGACAACTTCATCGGTGCCGCCATGCTGCCGCAGTCGCCCGGTGTGGACCCGGCCACCTCTATTCCGGAGCTGGAACGCTGCATCAAGGACTACGGCTTTGTCGGCATCAACCTCAACCCGGATCCGTCCGGCGGCCACTGGACCAGCCCGCCGCTGTCCGACCGCCACTGGTACCCCATCTACGAAAAAATGGTGGAGTACGACATCCCGGCCATGGTGCATGTGTCCACCAGCTGCAACTGCGCCTTCCACACCACCGGCGCGCATTATCTGAACGCAGACACCACCGCCTTCATGCAATGCCTGACCTCCGACCTGTTCAGCGACTTCCCCACACTGCGCTTTGTCATCCCGCACGGCGGCGGCGCGGTGCCTTACCACTGGGGCCGCTTCCGTGGGCTGGCGCAGGAAATGAAAAAGCCGCTGCTCAAGGACCACCTGCTCAACAACATCTTCTTTGACACCTGCGTCTACCACCAGCCGGGCATCGACCTGCTGACCAAGGT
>NZ_JAELUD010000015.1:0-68146 GCF_016429185.1 Aquitalea sp. ASV11 | reverse complement strand
CGGTGCCTGCCGGGTGGGCGTGGAATCCACCATTGTCGACCTGTCCGGCCCGGCAGCACGCATATTGCGACCGGGCAGCATCAGCGCCGCGCAACTGGCGAGCATTCTGCCGCTATCCGGCCAGCACAGTGCCAATGCGCCACGTGTACCCGGCGCACTGGCCTCGCACTACGCACCGCGCCTGCCCTGTTTCCGCTTTGAAGCCGGCGAGCGCCAGCAACTGGACCCGGCCCTGTGGCAAGGCCGCTTTGCGCTGATCAGCCTGGACAATACCGCGCCGCTCCCCAGCCAGCCTTGGCAGCACTACGCCCTGCCAGGCAGCCCGGCCGACTACGCCAGCCAGATCTACAGCGTGCTGCATCAGGCGGAGGCCAGCGGTGCGGCACATATCGTGATAGAAATGCCGCCGCAAGAAGCCGACTGGCTGCATGTGCGTGACCGGCTGCTGCGTGCCAGCACCCCGGCCGCCTTGTGCAAGCCAGATTCACATTGAGTACTGCAGAAAACTGACCATTCGGCTAGCATGGAGCAAGAACAACACAACAGCACACGAGGCATGCCACACCATGGAGCGCAACGCAGCGGGAAAACACGCACTGCATCTGGAATCCGCACCAACATGCCGTATCTGCAAGGATGGCCAGGAACTCGGCTTTGACTTCAGCTATGCGTTTCAGCCCATCATCGACATTGCCAGCCGCCAGATATTCGCGCATGAGGCGCTGATTCGCGGCCCGGCTGGCGAGGGGGCGCTCACCGTGCTGCAGCAAGTGACCGATGCCAACCGCTACCGCTTTGACCAGGCCTGCCGGGTGAAGGCCATCCGCACCGCAGCCCGGCTGGGCATGCAAAGCCGCTTGTCGATCAACTTCCTGCCCAATGCCATCTACCGCCCGGAAGTGTGCATCAGCACCACCTTGCAGGCGGCGCGCGAGTTTGGCTTTCCTGTCGAGAACATCGTGTTTGAAACAGTGGAAGGTGAGCAGATAGAAGACGGCAAGTGGCTGGCCGAGGTCTTCCGTGAATACCAGCGCATCGGCTTTCTCACCGCGATTGATGATTTTGGTGCCGGTTATGCGGGCTTGAACCTGCTGGCTGATTTCCAGCCCGACATCATCAAGCTGGACATGGCACTGGTGCGTAATGTCCAGCAGCGGCGACGCAGTCAGGTGATCATCCGCAGCGTGGCCGACATCTGCCGCGAACTGGACATCCGCCTGATTGCCGAAGGGGTGGAAACCGAAGACGAATACCGCTGCCTGCAAGACCTGGGCATCAGCCTGATGCAGGGCTATCTGCTGGCGCGGCCCTTGTTCGAGCACTGCATGCAGCAAGTGCCGCCCCACCTGCCCACCTGATTCAATCCCCCGCCTGCCGGTCGCGGTACTGGGCAAACTCTGCACGCAACAAGCTGCGCAAGTGCTCTGCCGCAGCACCAGGCTGGTAGCCGCTGCGCGTGATCAAACCCAGCGTGCGCGATATCTGCGGGTCGGTCAGCGCAATGCCGACCAGTTGATGTCGGTATGCCGGGGTCAGCGACAACTCCGGCACTACCAGCACCCCCAGTCCAGCCTCGGCCATGCCGTACGCCCCTTGCAGATGGCTGGCTTCATAGTGGATACGTGGCCGTTGCGGCAGGCTGGCCAGATGATGGTCCAGCAACAGGCGGTTGCCGCTGCGCTGTGACACGCCAATCAGGCGCTCGCCCACCAGGTCTTCCCAGCGCAGGCGGCGGTGCGCTGCCAGCGGATGATCGTGCCGCACCACGGCCAGATAGCGCTCGGTCAGCAATGGCTCAAAGTCGATATTGGGGTCCTCGGCACCAATGAAGTTGATGCCGAAGTCGGCACGCCCTGCCAATACCTGCTCCAGCACCTCTTGTGCGCCTTCATCAAACACCCGCAGGCACAGCGCGGGGTAGCTGGCGGCCAGCCCGGCCAGCGCGGCGGGTAGCAGGTGCTGCGCCACCGACGGAATGCTGGCAACCGACACCACTCCGCTGCGGCGCTCGGCCCGCTCGCTCAGGCCGCTCATCGCCTGTTCCAGTTCGTCCACCACATTCTGCGCATGAAACAGAAAATGCGCGCCCTCCTCGGTCAGCCGCACGCTGCGCGTGGTGCGCTCCAGCAGGCGTACCTGCAAGGACTGCTCCAGTTTTTCGATGCGTCGGCTCAAGGCCGGTTGCGACAGGTACAAGGCCTCGGCTGCGGCCTTGAAACTGGACTTCTCCGCCACCGCCAGAAATGCCTGCAATTCATTGAGTTCCAGATTGATGCGCGCCATCGATTAATCCATGAAATAAAAGCAATTAAACATTTATTGCGTTTTGTGCATTATTTCAGCACAACACATACACAACAAGAGGAGATCAACATGGCAAAGACATGGAAGCCAGGCTGCGGCCTGGCTGCGCTGCTGCTGGCGTTTGCCTGTACCCCGGTAATGGCAGAACAACTGACGGTGGTCAGTTCCGGCGGTTTCGCCGCAGCATTGAAGCTGCTGGCACCCCAATTCGAACAACAGACTGGCCATCAGCTGAAACTGGAATGGGGCCCCTCCATGGGCGATACCCCGCAGGCCATTCCGCAGCGCCTGGCACGTGGCGAAAAAATCGACGTACTGGTGATGGTGGGCAGTGCGCTGGACCAGCTGCAAGCCCAAGGCAAGGTAGTGCCAGACAGCAATACCCCGCTGGCTGCATCGCGCATTGCGCTGGCAGTGAAACACGGTAGCCCGCAGCCGGATATCAGCACCCTGGCCGCGTTGAAACAGACCCTGCTCAACAGCCATTCCATTGCTTACTCGGACAGCGCCAGCGGCGTGTTTTTGTCCACCGTGCTGTTTTCCCGCCTGGGTGTGGCCGAGCAGATCAAGGACCGCAGCCGCATGATTCCGGCCGAACCGGTGGGCAAGGTGGTGGCACGCGGAGAAGCCGAACTGGGCTTCCAGCAACTGAGCGAGCTGATCCCGATTGCCGGCATCGACATTGTCGGCCTGCTGCCGGAACAGGCACAGCAAGTCACCACCTTTTCCGCTGGCATCAGCCGTGACAGCGGACACCCTGCAGCGGCACGCCAGTTGCTGCGCTTTCTTGCTTCGCCGCAGGTTGCGGCAAGCATTCGCCAGACCGGGATGACACCGGTCAGCACCTCCGCTCAATGACAAGGACGATGACATGACCACTGCCAGCCCACGCCAGTCAAACCTTTCCATGGTGTTACGTGTTACCAGCGGTAACTTCCTGGAAATGTTCGACTTTTTCCTGTACGGCTTTTACGCCACCTATATTGCCAAAACCTTTTTCCCCAGCGGCAACCTGTATGCCTCGCTGATTCTGGCCTTTGCCACTTTCGGGGCCGGTTTTCTGGCGCGTCCCATCGGTGCCATCGTGCTGGGCAGCTATATCGACCGCATCGGCCGCCGCAAGGGGCTGATTGTTACCCTGGCCATCATGGCCTGCGGCACGGCGCTGATTGCCTTTGTACCGGGCTATGCCAGCATCGGCCTGGCCGCACCCGTACTGGTACTGCTGGGCCGCCTGCTGCAAGGTTTCTCTGCCGGGGTGGAACTGGGCGGGGTGTCGGTGTATCTGGCCGAAATGGCCACACCGGGCCGCAAGGGCTTTTTTGTCAGCTGGCAGTCGGCCAGCCAGCAAGTGGCCATCATGTTTGCCGCCGTGCTGGGCTATTTGCTGCATCAGGTTTTCAACAGTCACCAGATCGACCAATGGGCATGGCGCATTCCGTTTTTCATCGGCTGCATGATCATCCCCTTCATTTTTGCCATTCGTCGTTCGCTGCAGGAAACCGATGCTTTCCTGGCGCACAAGCATCACCCTAGCTTTGCCGAAATCCTGCGCTCCATCGTGCAGAACTGGCAGTTGATTGCCGGCGGCATGCTGCTGGTGGTGATGACCACGGTGAGCTTTTACCTGATCACCGTCTACACCCCGACTTTTGGCAAGAGCGTGCTCAAGCTCAGTGAAAACGACAGCCTGCTGGTGACCTTCTTTGTCGGCCTGTCCAACTTCATCTGGCTGCCCATCATGGGCGCGCTGTCCGACCGCATTGGCCGCTGGCCGCTGATGCTGGGTTTCAGCCTGCTGACCATGCTGACCGCCTACCCGGCGCTGGCCTGGATGGTGGCCTCTCCCAGCTTTGGCCACATGCTGGTGGTGGAGCTGTGGCTGTCATTCCTGTACGCCAGCTATAACGGTGCCACCGTGGTGGCACTGACCGAGCTGATGCCCAGTCACGTGCGTACCGTGGGCTTTTCGCTGGCCTACAGCCTGGCCACGGCAATTTTTGGCGGCTTCACCCCGCTGGTATCCACCGCGCTGATTGACGCCAGCGGCGACAAGGCTGCACCCGGCTACTGGATGATGCTGGCCGCAGCCTGCGGCCTGGCCGCCACCCTGATGCTGTACCGCAAGGATATCCGCAGCCGCTTTGTCGGCAAGGCTGCCACCGCCTGAGCCTTAGCCTCTCTCCGTGTGCTTTTTCTTTCCAGTCAGCACATGCCTGGCCTCCTCACGGAGGCTTTTTTTATTTCTGCGGCCGATTCGGCAGTAGACTGCGCCTTGCACGATCAAGCGGAACTGCAGCAAGAGGACAAGCAATGGAGTTAAGGCAATTACGCTATTTTGTCAGCGTGGTGGCGCAAGGCAGCATGGGGCGCGCCGCGCTGGAGCTGGGGGTGGGTACCTCGGCGCTGAGCCAGCAGATCAGCCGGCTGGAGGGTGAACTGGCCACCCGGCTGTTGCAACGCACGTCAAGCGGCGTAGTGCCGACGGATGCCGGGCTGGCGTTCTGGCGGCAGGCACAGCTGGCCATCCGCCATGCCGACGACGCCATGCGCGCCGCCCAGCTGGCGCGGTTGTCCGGCCATGTCAGCGTGGGTATGGCCCCCAGTACCACCGGGGTGCTGGGCCTGCCCTTCATGGCGGCCATGCGCCAGCGTTACCCGGACATCCGCCTGCATCTGGTGGAAAACCTGTCCGGCAATCTGGCCACCATGCTGGGCGCACGCCAGCTGGACCTGGCGGTGCTGTTCCAGGAAGAGCGCACCAGGCGCTGGAGCGTGCTGCCGCTGCTGGAGGAAAAGCTGTTCCTGATCTGCCGCCGCGACCTGCCCGCAGCACCCACACAGGACCACATCAGCCTGGCCGAGCTGGGCGACATTCCGCTGATCATGCCCAGTGGCCCGCATGGATTGCGCGCCCTGCTCAACAACGCCAGCACCCAGGGCGCACATGCGCTGAACATCAGCGCGGAAATCGATGGCCTCTCGCTGTTGATGGATGCAGTAAGGGCCGGTTACGGCGCCACCATCCAGCCCGGTGCTGCCATTGCCCGCCTGCCACCGGAAGAGTTCCGTCTGATTGACATCACCGACGCCAGCGTCAGCCGCCCCAACCTGCTGGTGAGCCTGTCCGATGACGAGCTGTCCCCGGCCGGGCTGGCCACCCGTGTGGTGCTGCAACAGGTGGCCAGCGAACTGGCCCACAGCGGCCAGTGGCCGGGGGCTACTGTTTACAAAGGCTAAACACCTGTTGCCCGATCCGGTCTGGCGGCCGGGCTGAGGGCTTTTTACAGTCTCCGCTTGTCTCAGGGAGGCTGTACCCATGTTTGATGTTCTGATCATCGGCGGCGGCAACGCCGCACTCTGCGCCGCACTGATGGCCCGCGAAGCCGGGGCCTCGGTGCTGCTGCTGGAGTCCGCCCCGCGCGCCTGGCGCGGCGGCAATTCACAGCACACCCGCAACCTGCGCTGCATGCACGATGTCCCGCAAGACGTGCTGGTGGATGCTTATCCGGAAGAAGAATACTGGCAGGACCTGCTGCGCGTCACCGGCGGCCAGACCGACGAAGCGCTGGCCCGGCTGGTGATTCGCGCCAGCGGCACCTGTCGCGACTGGATGCGCCGTCACGGCGTGCATTTCCAGCCCTCGCTGTCCGGCGCACTGCATACGGCTCGCACCAATGCCTTTTTCATGGGCGGTGGCAAGGCGCTGGTGAATGCCTATTACCGCAGCGCCGAACAGCTGGGCGTGGTGATTCGTTACGACAGCCCGGTTGAACGGCTGGAATTGCAGGATGGCCGCTTTGTCGCCGCGCACCTGCCGGGCGGCGAGCGCATCAGTGCGCGCAGCTGCGTGCTGGCGGCTGGCGGTTTCGAGTCCAACCGCGAATGGCTGCGCAGCGCCTGGGGCCAGAACGACCAGGGCGACTGGCCGGCGGACAACTTCCTCATCCGTGGCACCCGCTTCAATCAGGGCGTGCTGCTCAAGTTCATGCAGCAGGCCGGGGCCGACATGGTGGGTGACCCGTCACAATCGCACTGCGTGGCTATCGATGCCCGCGCACCGCTTTACGATGGCGGCATCTGTACCCGGGTGGACTGCGTGTCGCTGGGCATCATGCTGAACCGCAACGCCGAGCGCTTTTACGACGAGGGCGAGGATTTCTGGCCCAAGCGCTATGCCATCTGGGGGCGGCTGGTGGCACAACAGCCGGAGCAGATCGGCTATTCCATCATCGACTCCAAGGCCATCGGCCGCTTCATGCCGCCGGTATTCCCCGGCAACAAGGCCGACACCCTGCAAGAGCTGGCGCGCCAGCTGAGGCTGGATGAGGCGCACTTTGTCGACACCATCCAGCGCTACAACGCGGCCTGTCAGGCCGGGCAGTTCGACCACACCGTGCTGGACAACTGCCACACCGCAGGCCTCACCCCGCCCAAAAGCCACTGGGCCTTGCCGCTCGATACCCCGCCTTACTACGGCTACGCGCTGCGCCCCGGCATCACCTTTACCTATCTGGGCCTGAAAACCAATGCCGACGCCGCCGTGCACTTTGCCGGCCAGCCCAGCCCCAACCTGTTTGTGGCCGGTGAAATGATGGCCGGCAATGTACTGGGCAAGGGTTATGTGGCCGGTATCGGCATGGCCATCGGCACGGCTTTTGGCCGTATTGCCGGCAGCCGTGCCGCCCAGGCGGCTCAGGCTGTTTCACAAGGAATCTGACATGCAACAACTCACCCGCCTGATTGACGAGGCGCAACAACTGGCTGCCGGCCAGCCGGGCTCCCTGCTGGACAAAGCCGAGGCCGAAGTGGCGCGCGATTTGCAAATCTGCAATGCCTGCCGTTATTGCGAGGGCTTTTGTGCGGTATTTCCCGCCATGACCCAGCGGCTGGAATTCGGCCAGGCCGACATCCATTACCTGGCCAACCTCTGCCACAACTGCGGCGCCTGTCTGCATGCCTGCCAGTACGCACCGCCACATGAATTTGCCGTCAACATTCCCAAAGCCATGGCCCAGGTACGCCAGCAAAGCTATACCCGCTTTGCCTGGCCGGGCGCGCTGGGGCGGCTGTATCACCACGCCGGGCTGACCGTTGCGCTGGCACTGGCCGTCAGCCTTGCGCTGTTCCTGCTGCTGTTGCAGGCACTGGCCCCGGCAGTGAACAGCGGCAATTTCTACGACTACTTCCCGCACCATCTGCTGGCCGGGCTGTTCGGCCCGGTATTCGGCTTTGCCGTGCTGGCGCTGGGCATGGGCGTGCGCCGCTTCTGGCGTGACATCAGCCCGCAAGCGCCGGATGTACCGGCGGTGCTGGATGCCGGTCATGCAGTGGCCACGCTGAAGTATCTGGATGGCGGCCACGGCCAGGGCTGCAATAACGCCGACGATGCCTACACCCTGTGGCGGCGGCGTTTTCACCACTTCACCTTCTACGGTTTCCTGTCCTGCTTTGCCGCCACGCTGGTGGCCACCGGCTACCACTATCTGCTGGGTCTGCCAGCCCCCTATGCACTGAACAGCCTGCCGGTGCTGCTGGGCATTGCGGGTGGTATCGGCCTGCTGATTGGCCCGGCCGGCCTGCTGTGGCTGAACCTGCAGCGCGACCCGCAGCATGGCGACGTACAGCAACGTCCGATGGACCGCGGCTTCATTGCCCTGCTGCTGCTCACCAGCGCCAGCGGGCTGCTATTGCCGTTTGCTCGCCACAGCCATGTGCTGGGCAGCCTGCTCGCCGTGCATCTGGGCGTGGTGATGGCACTGTTCCTCACCCTGCCCTATGGCAAGTTCGCCCACGGCATCTTCCGTAGTGCCGCCTTGCTCAAATGGGCAATCGAAAAACGTCAGCGCAAATAAATCATTCAAAAAAGCAATAAACACAACGCAACAGATGCAACAAAGGAGAGTACGCATGCAACAAGCGCCAGAGCGCCAGCACCCTGCCCAGTCCCGACTGGGTGCGGTACTGCGCGTGACCAGTGGCAATTTTCTCGAACAGTTCGATTTCTTTCTGTTCGGTTTTTATGCCAGCTATATCAGCAAGGCATTTTTCCCCACCAGCAGCGAGTTTGCCTCGCTGATGCTGACCTTTGCCGTTTTCGGTGCTGGTTTCCTGATGCGCCCGCTGGGTGCCATCGTGCTGGGCAGTTATGTGGACCGCATCGGCCGCCGTCAGGGGCTGATCGCGACGCTGGGCATCATGGCCTGTGGCACGGTGCTGATTGCCTTTGTGCCGGACTACAGCCAGATAGGCCTGGCCGCGCCCTTGCTGGTGCTGCTGGGCCGCTTGCTGCAGGGCTTTTCCGCCGGGGTGGAACTGGGCGGGGTGTCGGTGTATCTGGCTGAAATTGCCACGCCGGGTCACAAGGGCTTTTACACCAGTTGGCAGTCGGCCAGCCAGCAGGTGGCCATCGTGGTGGCGGCAGCCATCGGCTATGGCATCCAGCTGTGGCTGAGCCCGGAGCAGATTGCCGCCTGGGGCTGGCGCGTGCCGTTTTTCATTGGCTGCCTGATCATTCCGCTGATTTTCCTGCTGCGCGGCTCCTTGCAGGAAACCGATGCCTTCCTGGCGCGCAAGCACCGCCCCAGCCTGCGTGAAATCTTTGGCACCATCGGCCTGCACTGGCGCACCATCGTGGCGGGCATGTTTCTGGTTTCGCTCACCACCACGCTGTTTTACTTCATCACCGTCTACACCCCGACCTTTGGCAAGAGCGTGCTGCACCTGAGCGCGCAGGACAGCCTGATTGTCACCCTGTGCGTGGGCCTGTCCAACTTTTGCTGGCTGCCCGTCGGCGGGGCGCTGTCCGACCGCATCGGCCGCAAACCGCTGCTGCTGGGCATTTCGCTGCTGGCCTTGCTGACCGCCTACCCGGCAATGGCCTGGCTGGCAGCTGCGCCCAGTTTTATCCGGTTGCTGACGGTATTGCTGTGGTTCTCTTTCTTCTTTGGCATGTACAACGGTGCCATGGTGGCGGCACTGACCGAGGTAATGCCGGTGTATGTGCGCACCGTGGGCTTTTCGCTGGCCTTCAGCCTGGCCACTGCCATTTTTGGTGGTCTGACCCCGGCGGTATCCACCGCGCTGGTGGAAATGACGCACAGCAAGAGTTCGCCCGCCTGGTGGCTGCTGTTTGCTGCGCTCTCGGCCTGCCTGGCCACGCTGGTGCTGTTCGCACCACGGCGTCAGCATCTGCATCAACACAAGCATCAACAGCACTAGGCTTTGATCTGGCTGTAGCTTGATGGCCTGTGAAAACAGGCCATTTTCTTTTGTGCAGTCCGGGGCAAATCGGTTTTGCGCTCAAGCCCATTGTCATGCAAGATGCTATCCAGTGCCTGTCACACAAGTAGCCCTCATGACAACTGAACATCGCATGCTGCGCGCCTTCAAACTGCGCTATCTGTTTGCACTGGCGCTGATGGCGGTGCTGGCCACCACCACCTATGTGGCACAGCAAATGGTGATCGCCGCCCAGCAAAGCACCGCGGCACTGGTGAACGTCAGTGGCCGCCAACGCATGCTCAGCCAGCGTATTGCCCTGTACAGCCAGCAGCTGGTCACCCTGCCTGCGGGCAGCCAGGGCAGCGCCCGCAAATCCTTGCAACAAGCCATCAGCCTGATGGACAGCAGCCACCAGGCGCTGATCAAGGGCAAGGCAGAACTGCACCTGCCCGCCACCATGTCCGGGCAAATCCATGACTTGTATTTTGGCTCGCCCCAGGCCATCCATTTTCTGGAAGCCCGTTACCTGTCCCTGGCCAGAGCATTGCTGCAACAGCCACCAGGCAGCGTGCGTGCGGACTCCCCTGCCTTGCAACAGCTATTGCTACTGGCAGGCGGCGACTTGCTTCAGGCGCTGGACTCCGCCGTGAAACGCTACCAGCAAGAAGGCGAAGCGGCAGTGGACACCCTGCAAACAGCAGAAACCATCGCCTGGCTCAGTGCGCTTGCCCTGCTGCTACTGGAAGGCCTGTTCATCTTCCTGCCCTTTGCCGGGCAGATGCGCCGGGTTATTCAGGCACTGGAGCGCAGCCAGCAGGATTTGCAGCAACACCAGCATCATCTGGAAGCCGAAATCGAAAAACGCACACACGCCCTGCAGGCACGCGAGCAGCAGTTGAGCAAATTCTCGCTGGCCATCCAGCAAAGCCCGGCCAGCATTGTCATTACCGATATCGACGCCCGCATCGAATACGTCAACGAGGCCTTCCTGCGCAATACCGGCTACAGCCGCGATGAAGTCATCGGACAAAACCCGCGCCTGTTGCACGCCGGAAAAACCGGCAAGGCGGTGTATAGCCAGCTGTGGAGCACCTTGCAGAGCGGCCAGATATGGCAAGGGGAATTCATCAACCGGCGCAAGGACGGCAGTGAGTATGTGGAAGCAGTGGTGATTGCCCCGGTGCGCCAGCCGGATGGCCGCATCAGCCACTATGTGGCCATCAAGGACGATATCACCGATAAAAAGGCCGCCCTGGAAGCCATTCGCCAAAGCGAGCTGAAATTCCACAGCATGATGGACTGGTCAAGCGACTGGGTGTACTGGATCAAGCCGGATGGCCGCTTTCATTACATGACTCCGTCGGCGGAGACAATCAGCGGCTATCCTCCCTCGGCATTCGAACAGGACCCTGCCCTGCTGGAAGCCATCATTCACCCGGACGACCTGGCGCAATGGCAACAACATCAGACCGCCTTGCCACAAGCCATCGACAGTGCGGCAGAGCGGGAACTGGATGTGCGCATCATCCGCAAGCAAGGCGATATCCGCTGGGTCAACCAGACTGCCCGGCCGCTGTTCAACGAGGCGGGAGATTACCTGGGCCAGCGCGTCACCCTGCATGACATTACCGAGCGCAAGGCAGCGGAGGAAGAAATCCGCCGGCTGGCCCATTTCGACCCGCTTACCATGTTGCCCAACCGTCGCCTGCTGTTCGACCGGCTGGAACAGGCGATGAAAAACAGCGAACGCAGCCAGCAGTATGGTGGACTGATGATGCTGGACCTCGACCAGTTCAAGAAGCTCAACGACACCCTGGGCCATGAAATGGGTGACAAGCTGCTGCTGCAAGTAGGCCACCGCCTGCGCGACTGCCTGCGCGGGGTGGACACCGTGGCACGGCTGGGCGGGGACGAATTTGTGCTCATCATCGAAGAGCTGGGCAGCAACGAAACCCAGGCTGCCAGCCGGGCCGAACAGATTGCCGAGAAAATCCGTGACGCACTGGCACGGCCCTACTGCCTGGATGCGCAGCAGGAAGGCGAACACCTGTACACCGCCAGCATTGGCCTGACCCTGTTCCGCGGCCAGCACACCTCGCTGGAGAACCTGCTGAAACAGGCCGATGTGGCGCTGTACCAGTCCAAGGACGCCGGACGCAACCGGGTACGTTTTTTCAGCCCCACCATGCAAGCCCACATCGAGGCGCGCGCCCAGCTGGAAAACGCACTGCGCCTGGGCTTTGCCCGCAAGGAATTTCTGCTGTACTACCAACCGCAGGTTAACCAGTATGGCCAGATAACCGGCGCGGAAGCCTTGCTGCGCTGGCAATCGCCAGAGCGTGGCATGGTGTCACCGGCCCAGTTCATACCGCTGGCCGAGGAAATGGGGCTGATTCTGGAACTGGGAGAATGGGTGCTTCATACCGCCTGCCAGCAACTGAAGGAATGGGAAGGTCAACCGCAATTCGCCGGACTGGAGCTGGCGGTGAATGTCAGTGCGCGCCAGTTTCACCAGCCGGACTTTGTCGAATCGGTACAGCGCTGCCTGCATTTGAGTGGTGCCAACCCGGCCCGGCTGAAGCTGGAGCTCACGGAAAGCATCGTGCTGGAAAATCTGGACATGGTGGTAGAGCGCATGCAGCAACTGGGAGCGCTGGGCATCCGCTTTGCACTGGATGACTTTGGCACCGGCTACTCCTCGCTGTCCTATCTGAGCCGCCTGCCACTGAACCAGCTGAAAATCGATCAGTCCTTCACCCGCCAGCTGGGGCAGAACCCGGCCACTAGCGCCATCGTCAAGGCAATACTGGCCATGTCGCGCGCATTGGGTTTGCAGGTGATTGCCGAAGGGGTGGAAACCCATGCGCAGCGGGACTTTCTGGAAAGTCATGGCTGTTATGCCTACCAGGGCTATCTGTTTGGCAAGCCAATGCCGATCAGCCACTGGGAACAGGACCCGGCCTGAATGCCTTTGCCCGCGCAGGCTAGTAGCACAGCCGGTTTTTACCCTCACGCTTGGCCTGATACATCAAGGTATCGGCCTTGCCCAGGATATCGACCGCGCTTTCGCCCGGAAATGCCAGGCAGCAGCCCAGCGACAGGGTAATGGCAATGCCGGCCTCTTGCTGCATGCGGGTACTGTGCTGCAATTGCAGGCGCAAGCGCTCGCCACAGGCCACCGCTTCTGGCAGATTCAGGCCGGGCAGGATCACCAGAAACTCCTCGCCACCGATACGGCCGAACACATCCTCCGGGCGCAAGCTGGCCTTGACCTCTTCGGCCAGCACCTGCAACACCACGTCGCCCACATTGTGGCCGAATACATCGTTGATTTTCTTGAAGTTATCCACGTCGAACGCCAGCACGCAAAAACTGCCCTCGGCGTGACTCACCTTGTCCACCTGCTGTTGCAGCTGCTCCAGAATGGCACGCCGGTTCAGCGTCCGGGTGAGGCTGTCGGTGGTGGCCAACACCAGCAAGGCATTGCGTGCTTCTTCCAGCCCGGCGGTTTTCAGCTCCAGGCTGGAGCGCAGTTCCACCTCTTCGTCATGCATGCGCTTGAGCGAGCTGACCAGCGTGTTCATGGTCTGCTGCTGGGTAAAGAAGGCGCGGTTACGCTCTGCATATTTCCAGGCAGTGAACAATAGCAACAACTCAAAAAGCACGGCGATGGCGGTAAAGGCATTGCGGTCTGTTGCAGCCATCACCCGGTCAAAACCATATAGCTGGATCAGCACCACCAGCGTCAGCACACTGCTGAACAGCGCATACAGACGGAAAATCAGGCCGTGGGACAGGATGGTGATGCTGTTGATGGCCGCCAGTGCGATGATCTTGAACATGTAGACAAAATCGAACTGACGGTGCGGAAAGGCAAACAGCATGCTGCCCCAGGCCAGCGCCGCCAGCACGACTGACAGATAGAGGCTGGCAAAGCAAGCTTGCCAGCCTGCCGGGTTTGTCAGCCTGGTGCGCATGAACTGCAAATGCCACAGCCGCAAACCCTGAATGCAGAACATGGCCAGCAGCCATGCGGTACCTGGCCAGCCCGGCGCATGCGTCCAGTGCGCGGCATAAATGGCAAGCGCCACCACCAGCGACAGCCTGATCGAGCTGCTGCCTTCCTCGAAATAGTAATGGCACAAGCGGATGCCGGCTGCGTCCATGCCGTGGCCTGGCTCTGCTTTAGCGCGCATTGCGCAGCACCTCGCGGTTCAGCACAAAGGGCGACAGCAAGACGTTACGCCCGCTCCGCGATGGGTGGCGGATAGCGTCATCCGCCATTTGCACGGCAATTTTTGCCATTTTTTCGGTGTCCTGCACCATGCTGGCCAGTAATTCACCAGAACGGATGGCCTCCAGGATGAGGGGGCTGCGGTCCACCCCGACAAAGGGATGGCGTCCGGCCTGCTGCAATTGCCGCAAGGCCAGCAGCACCGCGCTGGTGGTGGATTCGTTCGGGGTGAAAATGGCATCAAACTGCGGCTGTTCGGTATACAGCCAGGTACGCACCACCTGACGCCCGCGGCCAATGGACTGATCCAGCTCCGGGCCGTACACCACCCGGACATGGTCTTTTTCTGCAGCCATGGCAAAGCCCGCCATGCGCTGCTCGGTGGACGGTACTTTGCCCTGATTGGGAAACACCAGTACCCGACGGATGTCCGGATGGCTCTTTTTCAGTTGTTCCCAGGCCAGACTGCCAATTGCAGTCTGGTCTGAAGCTACTGCGCCAAACTGGCTGCTAAGGCCAGGGTTGCGGTCTATCAGCACCACTGGCACCGGCAGGAAACGCAAAATCTCATTGTAATTTTCGATGGTGGCACTGGGTGCCAGGATGATTGCCCGGCATTTGCGCGCGATGGCCACATTCAATAGCTCAATCTGGGCATCATCAATCAGGTGTTCGCTATCCACCGAACCACGGTCATAAATGAAATAGCCAAGCCTGGCCCCCTCCTGCGCAATGTTTTCCTGCAGATTGGCCCAGAACGCGCGTCCGCCACTGGCGTAAATGAAGGAGAGGCACTCGCGTGCCTGCAACAACGGACTACAACACAGCAGTGCCACGCACAGCAGGCTGCGCCAGCGCAATGCCAAGCCGTTACGTAACAATGAAGAGAGGTTGAACACGGAGCTCCCGTACCGACAAATCATGATTATTCTGTTTGATGCGGTTTGCAGGCCTGCTTTACAGCCCGCGGACTCGCAGTTTGCTTTAGTGATAGTTGATATTTATGCGTCATGCTGCTGATTTCACCAGATGCCGCCCTGCCTGCACAGAATGTCTTGCATTCACCCGTGAATGGCCTAAACTGATTTATGTTGCACTGCAACATAAAGTGAACATCATGCATCTTACCCTAGACCGCCTCCAGGCCAGCGCACGACCGGCCATTCTGGAACATCTGTCCGGACTGAGCCCGGACGATCTCTTCACCCGCTTCGGCCTCACCCTTGGCCCGGCCAGTCTGGTCAGCTACGTGGACAGCATCAATTTCAATCGCGATATCGTCATTGGTGCCCACTACCGTGGCTTGCTGATAGGTGTGGTACACATTGCGGTACTGCAACACGATGCCTTTCCCCATGGCGAACTGGGTATCAGCGTGGACAGCTTCTGCCAGGGCAAGGGCATTGGCCGACAGTTGTTCGACCAGGCACTGCACCATGCGCTGGGCCGCAAGGTAAACCGGCTGCGCATCCAGTATCTGCGACGCAATGGCCGCATGGCGTCCTTGTGCCGTGGCCTGAGCACCCGTTTTGCCCAGGATGGCGAAGAAACCGCCTGCCTGATCACCCTGGCCGAAGATGACCCGGCCAACGCCTGTCGTCGTGAAATGGAAGATGGCATAGAAGTGTTTCATGCCGATGCACCAGCACCGCGTGGTCATATCCTGTTCATCCATGGCGTGGCCGGTGATGGCTGGCAATGGCGGGAAAACATGCAGCCCTGGTTTGCGGCGCATGGCCTGAGCAGCTCGGCCCTGTCGCTGCGTGGCCACGGCGGCAGCAAGCCGCGTGACAACCAGACCTTGCGTGACTACGAGCAGGATGTGCAGCAGGTATTGGCCCGCCTGCCCGTCCAGCCCAGCCTGATTGTGGGCCATTCCATGGGTGGTTTCCTCACCCAGCGCGTACTGGAAGGCAATGAGCAATGGCAAAGCGCCAGCCTGATCTGCTCGGTGCCGCCATGGGGCTTGCTGCCGGGCACACTGGACAATGTGGTCGAATTCATGGGCGACCCGCTGGGCAAGGCCATTGCCATTCAGGCGGCGGAAGGCAAACCGGCATATGTCAACCCGGACAACATCAGCGCCCGGGTACAGGTGATAGGCGGCAGCCGCGACCGGCTGATTCCACCCGAAGTGGTGGCAGCTACCGCCCGCTCTTACGACACCAGTCCGGTGATGATAGAGGACGCCGGCCACGCTGTGATTTCCAGCAGGAAATGGCAGGACGTGGCCGAGCAGGTGTTACAGCACTTGCTGGCAGGACAATGAATCAGCCCAGCCGCGCTGCCAGCGCAGCGATATGTTCCGGCGTGATGCCGCAGCAACCGCCAACAATGCCGGCGCCCTTTCCTACCCAGCGTTCGGCCCAGCCCAGATAGTTTTGCGGGGTCAGGTCGGCACGGATTTCATCCAGTGTGGCATTGGCCTTGGCGTCTTTCGGCGTGGGCGGGAAGGCATTGGCATATACGCCCAGTTGCAGTGCCTTGCCTTGCGCTTGCAGCACGTCATTGGCGGCATCCAGCGCGGCTTCCATCACTTCCGGCTGGCTGCAGTTGAACAGTACGGCCGCTGCGCCCAGACGGATGGCCTCGGCCACCGCCTCGCTGACGGTTTCACCGGAACGCAGGCGCGCCACGTTGTCGACATCTTCGTCCTGCAGGGTAAACGACAGCCACAGCGGCTTGTCCTGTTCGCCCAGCGCCAGGCGCACTGCGCGCACCTCGGCCAACGAGCTTTGCGTTTCGGCCAGCCAGACATCCACATACGGTGCCAGGCCCTCGATCAGCACACGGTGAATGGCCAGCGAGTCGGCTTCATTGAACAGGTCGGGACGGTAGGAACCCAGTGCAGGCGGCAAGGAGCCGGCCACGGTCACCTTGCGTGCTGCCTTGTCCGCGCTGCGGCGTGCCAGTTCGCCAGCCAGGGCAGCCAGACGCTTGCCATGTTGATCAAAACGTTGTTGACCAATATGAAAAGGCACCACGGCATAGCTGTTGGTGGTAATCACCTGGGCACCGGCATTCACGAAGGCATCATGGGCCTGCTCGACAAAGTGCGGGCCCTCCAGCAGCGCTAGTGCAGACCATTCCGGCTGCTGGAACGGCGCACCGATACGTTTCAGTTCGCGGCCCATGCCGCCATCAAGAACAAGAGTTTGGCTCATATGCTTATCCATGCAATCACTGCATCAGGGTGATGCTCACCCATGACAAAGGGGGAAATGTTATATGCTTATATTTAATCAAGCTGGTAATTATTATAATAGTTTGATATATAGATTAACACCCAAACAGCATTCAGACCATAAAAATGTTCCAACGACAATCCAAGATCACCAAGACCGTCGCCCTCATCGCCCTGCTGGCTGCCAGCCAGAGCCATGCCGGTGCCACACTGGACCACGTTCAAAAAAGCGGCGTGCTGCGCGGCGTGCTGCTGGAAAGCTACCCGCCCTTCTCCTTCCTCAACAGCAAGAACCAGCTGGATGGCTTTGATGTGGACGTGGCCAAGGCCGTGGCGAAAAAGCTGGGCGTCAAGCTGAAGCTGGACACTCCTTCGTGGGAAGTGATTGCCGCCGGCAAATGGGGCAGCCGCTGGGATATCTGCATCTGCTCGATGACGCCTAACAAGGAACGCGCACAGGTGCTGGACTTCCCGGTGTTTTACTACAACTCCCCGGCAGTGCTGATTGCCAATGTGGCGGACAAGAAAACCAGCAGCATCAAGAACCTGGAAGGCAAGAAGATTGCCGTGCAGCAAGGCTCGTCCTATGAAAGCTATCTGCAGAAGAAGCTGACCATTGAAGCCCCCAACGCCGTACAGCCTGCCTACCCCTTCAACAAGGTGGTGATTGCCCCGTACGACAATGAAGAACTGGCGTTCCAGGACCTGGCGCTGGGCGCTGGCAAGCGGGTGGATGCGGTGATTTCCAACCTGGTGACAGCAAACGAACGCATCAGCAAGACCGGCAAGTTCCGCATTGTCGGCAGCCCTCTCTACCAGGAACCCAACTGGGTGGCCGTGGACAAGGGTGATGCGCAGTGGAATGCCCGCGTCAAGCAAGTCATTACCGAGCTGAAGAAAGACGGCACCCTCAGCGCCATTTCCAAGAAGTGGATTGGCAGCGATATCACCAACTAAGAATCAGCCCCGTGGCGGCATGCTGCCGTGCGGGGCTTTCTGCTTTTGTCTGTCCGTAACATGAAACAGGAAAACCGATTCAGGCTGCAAGTCGGCCTGGTCATGCTGTGCCTGCTGCTGGGCTTTGTCTGGTTTGTCGATGCCTTCGAACTGGACTACCGCTTTGCCCTGAGCAAGCTGCCCTTGCTGGCCGGTCTGGAACTGAGCCCGGAAGGCTTCATCCAGGGCATACCGCTGACCTTGCTGCTGTGCCTGCTGTCCACCATCCTTGCTGTGGTGATTGGCATGCTGTCGGCACTGGGGCGTTTGTCCAGCAACCCGCTGTTGTATGGCCTGGCCACTTTTTACAATTCCTTCTTCAAGGGCACGCCGCTCTTGGTGCAGATTCTGCTGATTTATCTCGGTCTGCCACAGCTTGGTATTGTGCCCACCGCCATTCCATCCGGCGTGGCAGCGCTAGCGCTGTGCTATGGCGCCTACCTGAGCGAAGTGTTCCGTTCGGCCATCCTGTCCATCCACCGTGGTCAGTGGGATGCCGGCAAGGCACTGGGGCTGAAACCGCATGCCATCATGCGCTTCATCATCCTGCCACAGGCCATGAAAGTGGCGGTGCCGCCCACTTTCAGCATGTTCATTTCCATGCTGAAAGACTCCTCGCTGGTGTCGGTGATGGGCTTGTGGGAGCTGATGTTCCTGGCGCAAAGCTACGGTCGTTCGGCTTACCGCTACATGGAAATGCTGCTGACGGCAGCCATTCTGTACTGGCTGCTGTCCATCGTGCTGGAGCTGTTCCAGCACCGGCTGGAAAGCAGGCTGTCCGTTTCCGGCCGCCGCTGATTGTTTTCTTCACACAGACAGCCCGCCATCACGGCGGGCTGTTTTCATTTGCCGCTTGTGTCGGTCTCAGCCTGCTTCCGCAGCACCGATACCCGCAAAAATGATGGCGTGCATGAAGTCGACAATCTGGTCGTCGCTGTAGCGGCCATAGTCCTTCATGTAATCCACCGCCGGGTCGCAAGTGCGCGAATAGTAGGCATACAGGATGACATCGGTGGGCAAATCCGCCCGGATATCACCGGCCTTCTTGGCCTGTTCCACCAGCGCTTCCATCTGCTTGTGCAGCTTGTACACCCGTGTCACGTAACGGATGCTGCGGGTCAGCATTTCCTTGACCTGAGGGCTGGCCGAAGGCAGGAAAGGCAGGCCACCCTGCAGGCGCACCCGCAATGCCCATTCCAGCAGACTACCCAGCCTGTCCTTGCTGCTAAGAGCGGCATCCAGTGCCGCCAGGTACTCCAGCGCACCGTCCAGCAGGCGGATCATCACCTCGGTGGCCAGGTCTTCCTTGGACTTGAAATGCTTGTACAGGCTGGGCTTGGAAATACCCGCCTCCCCGGCCACATCGTCCATGGTCATCAGGTCGAAACCCTTGCTGGCCAGCAAGCGGGTGGTGGCGTCCAGCACCGTCTGTTCGCGCAGCTTGAATGCCTGATCCTTGAAGCTGAGCTTGGCTAAAATACTCATGAGTACGACCTTTTACTAATCAGTAGCTTTTTTTCCAAAGCGGTTATATGCTGAATATAAGCACGATGCCTCACAGGTGCCAAGCAGTTTCGTCACCCGCAGGCATTCATTCAGAAATTCCGGCTTGGGAGTTCAGGTGAAAGCACATCCAGACAAACGCCAGCGCGTGGCAGTGATTGGCGGCGGTATTGCCGGTCTCGCCAGCGCATGGCTGCTGGCAGAAAAACACGAAGTCACCCTGTTTGAGGCTGCCGACTACGCAGGTGGCCATACCAATACGGTTGACGTGCAACTGGAAGGCCAGTCTTTTGCCGTGGATACCGGCTTTCTGGTGTTCAACGAACGCACCTACCCCAATCTGATTGCCTTGTTCCAGCAGCTTGGTGTGCCGTCCTGCAGCACCGACATGTCCTTCAGCGTATCTCTGGACCGGGGCCGGGACGAATGGGCGGGCAGCTCGCTTGGCACCGTGTTTGCCCAGCGCAGCAAACTGTTGTCGCTGCCGTTCTACCACATGCTGTATGACATCCTGCGTTTCAACCGTGCCGCACCCAGTCTGCTGCAGCAAGTCCTGGCCGCGCCACTGACGCTGGGCGAGCTGCTGGAGGTGGAAGGGTATGGCAGCCGTTTTCGTGACCACTACCTGGTGCCGATGGCCGCGGCAATCTGGTCCAGCCCCAGCAAGGAGATTCTGGATTTCCCCGCTGCCACCTTCCTGCGCTTCTGCCTGAACCACGGCCTGCTGCAAATCAGCCAGCGGCCACGCTGGTTTACCGTGCCGGGTGGGGCACGCCAGTATGTGGAAAAGCTGTGCCAGCGCATCCAGCATGTGCGCCTGTGCAGTCCGGTCAGCAATGTGCGGCGCACCGAGCAAGGCGTGCTGATCAACAGCCCGCATGGCGAAGAGCGCTTTGACAGCGTGATTTTTGCCACCCATGCCCCGCAAACCCTGGCCATGCTGGCCGATGCCAGCCAGGAAGAACGCGACATCCTCTCTGCCGTACGCTACCAGCCCAATACGGCGGTACTGCATGGCGATGCCAGCTTGCTGCCCAAGCGCCACAAGACCTGGGCCGCCTGGAACTTCCTGGCCGAAACCGGCCAGCCCAGCCAGCGTGCGGTGTGTGTCAGCTACCTGCTCAATGCCTTGCAACCGCTGCCGGTCAGCCAGCCGGTCATCGTCACCCTCAACCCGCTGCGCGACCCGGATCGCAATCTGGAATACGCCCGCTTCGTGTATGAACACCCGCTGTTCGACAATGCCGCCATTGCCGCCCAGGCCCGCCTGCCCATGCTGCAGGGCAAGCGCAACAGCTGGTTTGCCGGTGCCTGGACCGGTTACGGCTTTCATGAAGATGGGTTGAAATCTGCCCTGCGTGTAGCGCAGGATTTTGTCACCCTGCCGGAATGGGCCCGCATATGAGCCCTGTCAGCAGCAATGCCTATCTGGTATCGGGCAGCGTGATGCACCAGCGGCTGCGGCCTGCCCGTCATCGCTTCATTTATCCGGTATTTGCCATCAGGTTGAAGCTGTCGGAGCTGGAACAGATTGGCCACCGCTGGTTTGCTGTGGATCGCTGGCGACCCTTAATGATACGCACCAGGGATTACGGCCCGCGTGACGGCAGCCCGCTATTGCCCTGGATACGCCAGCAATTGCGTGACGCCGGCTTGCCTGCCGACGGTGAAGTATGGCTGCAAACCTTCCCGCGGCTGTTCGGTTACGCCTTTAATCCGGTCAGCTTCTGGTATTGCCACGATAGCCATGGCCGCTTGATTGCCGTGCTGGCCGACGTCAACAACACCTTTGGCGAGCACCATGCCTACTTGCTGGCCAACCCGGACGGCAGCCCCATCGCCAACGGCAACACCCTCACCTGTAGCAAGCAGCTGCATGTATCGCCGTTTTGCCAGGTGGCCGGGCATTACCGCTTCCGTCTGGCAGAGAAGACTGACCGCATGCTGATGCGCATCGATTACCACGATGCCGACGGCCTGCTGCTCAATACCAGCATCTCCGGTGTGCTGCAGCCGCTCACCAGCGGCAATGCCCGCCGGGCGCTGCTGCGCCAGCCCATGCTGACCCTGGGCATCATCACCCGCATTCATTGGCAGGCCTTGCAGCTGTGGCTGAAAAAAGTGCCGTTTTTCAGCAAGCCCGCCGCCCCGGAACATCCATTGAGTCACGGACAGGAGTTGCGCCCATGAGCCTCACCCGTACCCTTGCCCTGCCCTGCAACAACCTGCCCTGGCTGGCACGCTTACTGCTGCAGCGCTTGAACCAGCTGCAATATGGCAGCCTGCTGCTGCACACACCGGATGGACAAAGCCTGTGGTTTGGCCGCCCGGGCGAATTCCCGGAGGCAGAACTGCACATTTACAGCTGGACCGCCTGCCGCAAATTGCTGCTTTCCGGCGATATCGGTTTTGCCGAAGCCTATCGCGATGGCCTCTTGTTCACACCGGACATCACCGCCCTGCTGCGGCTGGCCTTGCGCAACGAACAGGTGCTGGGCAGCGCGCTCGCCGGCAGCTGGCCGGCCCGTGGCTGGTACTGGCTGAAACACTGCCTGCGCCGCAACAGCCGCCAGGGCAGCCAGCGCAATATCCACGCGCATTACGACCTGGGCAATGCCTTTTACGAATTGTGGCTGGACCCCAGCTGGACCTACTCCAGCGCCTGGTTTGACGGCCACTACGACCTGCCGCTGGCCACCGCCCAATCAGCCAAATACCAGCGCATCTGCGATGTGCTGGGCCTGCAACCGGGCATGAGGGTGCTGGAAATCGGCTGCGGCTGGGGCGGCTTTGCCGAACACGCCAGCAGCCAGGGCATTGCGGTGCATGGCATCACCATTTCCCATGCCCAGCTGGACTTTGCCCGCGAACGGCTGGCTGGCAACCAACTGGTGCAACTGGAGTGGCAGGACTATCGCGACCTGCAAGGCCAGTACGATGCCATTGTCTCCATTGAAATGTTCGAAGCGGTGGGCGAAGCCTACTGGCCGGGCTTCTTTGCCAAGCTGCGGCAACTGCTGAAACCGGGCGGCAAGGCGTTGGTGCAGAGCATCACCATTGCCGAAAGCCGTTTCGAGCGCTATCGCCGCAGCAGTGATTTCATCCAGGAGTTCATTTTCCCCGGTGGCATGCTGCCCAGCAGGCAAGTCTTTCAGGATACGGCCGAACAAGCCGGGCTGATGACGCGCAACCGGCTGGACTTTGGCCGGGACTACGCTGAAACCCTGCGCCGCTGGCGTCTGGCGTTTGAACACACACTGGACAATGTGCGCCAGCAAGGCTTTGACGAAGCCTTCATCCGCCTGTGGCGCTTGTACCTGTGCTATTGCGAGGCCGGTTTTGACGAAGCCAGCATCGGCGTTTCGCAGTTCCTGCTGCAGGAAGCCCAGTCATGAAAACCCTGCGCCGCCTGTTGCCCCTGTTCGCCCTGTTGCTCACCAGCGCCTGCAGCACACCGCAGGTGGAGCAATACCGCAACAACAAACCCCAGCTGGACTTGCCGCGATTTTTTGAGGGCCATACCCGCGCCTGGGGTATGTTCCGTGACCGCAACGGGGTGCTGGTCAAGCAATTTACTGTAGATATCACCGGTCAGCGCCAGGGCGATGCCCTGCTGCTGGATGAACGCTTTGTCTACAGCGATGGCAGCCGCCAGCAGCGCCAGTGGCGACTGGTGCCGCTGGGTAATGGCAAATGGCAAGGCACCGCAGGCGATGCAGTAGGCGTAGCCGATGGTGAAGTGGCGGGCAATGCCCTGCACTGGCGCTACACCCTGCGTCTGCCGGTGGATGGCCGCAACTGGGACGTGCAATTTGACGACTGGATGTTCCTGCAGGACGAGCACACCCTGCTCAATAGCGCGCGCATGAGCAAGTTCGGCATTGCGCTGGGTGAAGTCAGCCTGTTTTTCCGCAAGGAGTAAGGCCATGTTGCTGCCCGCCCTTAACCGTCCGCTGCGCAACTGGCCGCAACAGACGGTATGGATTGTCGGTGCCTCCAGCGGCATTGGTGCCGCCCTGGCCAGCCAGCTGCTGGCACTGGGCGCACGGGTGATCCTGTCGGCCCGTGGTGTCGACAGCCTGCACGCGGTGGCCGCACGGCAGCCTCGTGCCATCGTGCTGCCGCTGGATGTCAGCCAGCCCGCCGCCTGGCAACAGGCCTGGGACAGCTTGCAACAGCAGGATGCCCTGCCGGACCTGGTGGTGTTCTGCGCGGCAGCCTACCGGCCGGAGCGCTGCTGGGACATCCGCCAGCAACAGGTCAGCGACACCCTGCAAACCAATCTGGCCGGGGTGTATTACGGGCTGGAAACCATGCTGCCGGCCATGATGGCGCGCCGTCAGGGCGGCATCGCACTGGTCGCCAGTGTGGCCGGTTATGTCGGTCTGCCCGGTGCCTGTGTGTATGGGCCCAGCAAGGCGGCGCTGATCAATCTGGCCGAGCTGCTGCATGCCGAACTGCACCAGCACGACATGCAGGTGTACCTGATCAACCCCGGCTTTGTCGCCACCCGGCTCACCGCCAAGAACGACTTCGCCATGCCGGCGCTATTGCAACCGGCGGATGCTGCCCGGGAAATTGTGCGCGGCCTGGAACAGGGCCGCTTCGAAATTCACTTTCCACGCAGGTTTACGCTATGGATCAAGCTGCTCGCACTACTGCCTTACCGGCTGAGACTGCCACTGCTGCGCCATCTGGCGCGCAACTGAGGACAAGGCTGGCGGCACTGGCCGACTGGTATGCCACGCTCAGCCCGGCCAGCCTGCTGCACATCGACGACTTTTACACCGCCGATGCCCGCTTTCGTGACCCCTTCAACCAGGTACACGGGCGTGATGGCATTGCCGACATCTTCCGCCACATGTTTGCCGTGCTGGAAGAGCCGGTATTCAGCGTGCGCGAGCAATTGCTGGATGGTCAGCAGGCCTTCATCACCTGGGATTTCAGCTTCCGCCGCGCGGGCAAGCACTACCAGCTGCACGGCGGCAGCCACCTGCGTTTTGCTGCTGACGGCAAGGTATGCCTGCACCGCGACTACTGGGACTCGGCCGAAGAGCTGCTGCACAAGCTGCCGCTGATTGGTGCGCCGCTGCGTCTGCTGCGTCGCCTGCTGTCGGTGCATGACCAGGGCTGGCCGGCATGAAAGCGCCATTTAGCGGCAACAAAAGCAGCCTGCCCAGCAAGCCCTGCGCGGCCTGTGGCAAGCCGATGAGCTGGCGGCGCAAATGGGCGCGCTGCTGGGATGAGGTGAAATACTGTTCCGAACGCTGCCGCCAGCAGCACTGAAGCCATGACCACGCTGATTTATTTTTTTCGTGACGACCTGCGCATGCATGACAACCCGGCGCTGACTGCGGCCTGCCAGCAGGCGGATTACCTGTTGCCGGTTCATGTCAGCCCGCAGCCGCAAACCTCGCGCTGGGGCTTCGAGCGGGTGAGTGCCCGGCGCAGTGCCTTCCGCCACAGTGCGCTGCAGGGGCTGGCCACCGCATTGCAACAACAGGGTAGCGGCCTGCTGCATGCCAGTGGCAGCCTGGCCAGCATACTGCCCGCACTGGCCAGTCAAATAGGTGCCACTGCCATTTACTGCGAGGACATCGCCACTTCGGAAGAACAGGATGAGCTGGCTGCCCTGCGCGCCTGCGGCCTTGCCGTGCACAGCTTCTGGCAATCCACCCTGCTGGCGCCGGACAGCCTGCCCTGGTCTGATGCGCAACTGCCAGACCAGTTCACCCGCTTCCGTCAGCAAGTGGAAGCCGCCGCCATCCAGCCCGCCGCGCCCTTGCCGTCACCGTCGCTGCCTCCATTGCCGCCCGTGGCGCGCCAGCTGATCCAGCCGCTGGCGGCCATGGACTACCCCGCCGCCGACCCACGCTCCAGCTTTCCGTTTCCGGACGCCGCTTTTGCCGGCAGCGAAGCCGCCGCACTGGCACATCTGGCGCAGTACCTGCAACGCGGCCTGCCGCACAGCTACAAGGCCACCCGCAACGGCCTGCATGGCATCGACTACTCCAGCAAGTTCTCACCCTGGCTGGCCTGCGGCAGTCTGTCAGCACGACTGGTGCTGCAACAGCTGCATGCCTTTGAAGCCGAACACGGCCATAGCGACAGCAGCTACTGGCTATGGTTTGAACTGCTGTGGCGCGATTACTTCAAGCTGCTGCAACGCCAGCATGGCCGCCGCCTGTATCACCCCGGCGGCCTGCCACAACGCGCCAGCCCGCCGCACAACGCGGCAGCTTTCCAAGGCTGGATGGCCGGACAAACCGGCCATGCACTGATAGATGCCGGCATGCGTGAACTGGCCGCCACCGGCTATCTGGGCAATCGCATGCGCCAGATTGTGGCCAGCTACCTGATTCACGAACTGCAATGCGACTGGCGCGCCGGTGCGGCCTGGTTTGAAGCCTGCCTGCTTGACTACGACTGCAGCCAGAACCAGGGCAACTGGCTGTATCTGGCCGGACTGGGGACCGACCCGCGCGGCGGTCGCCGTTTCAACCCGGACAAGCAAGCGGCTGAATACGATGCCGACGGCCACTACCGCCAGCTGTGGAGCCAGCCATGACCACCCTGCGGCTGATACTGGGCGACCAGCTCAATCCGCAGCACAGCTGGTTTGCCCGCCACGAGGCCGATGTGGTCTACCTGCTGCTGGAGCTGCGGCAGGAAACCGGCTATGTGCTGCACCACGCGCAAAAGCTGCTGGCAGTACTGGCCGGGATGCGTGACTTTGCCCGCCAGCTGAAAGCCGCTGGCCACCGCGTGCGCTATGTCGCCATTGACGACCCCAGCAATCGCGGCACGCTGGAGGACAATCTGGACGCGCTGTGCCAGCACTACCAGGCCACGGAATTTGCCTGGCAGGCACCGGACGAATGGCGGCTGGACCAGCAATTGCAGCAGTGGGCCAGCCGGCAAACCCTCCCGTGCCGGATGGTGGACAGCGAGCACTTTTACACCACGCGCCATGAAGCAGGCCAGCTGTTTGCCGGCAAGGCGCAATGGCGCATGGAAGTGTTTTACCGCCAGATGCGCAAGCGCCACCGCGTACTGCTACAGCCGGACGGCAAGCCGGTGGGCGGCGAGTGGAACTACGACCACGATAACCGCAAACCCTGGCGTGGCAGCCCGCCACCGCCGCAGGACACCCGCCCCAGCCACGACCATCAGGCCTTGTGGCACACGCTGCAAGCCGCCGGGGTGCAATCGTTCGGCGATCCCGCTGCCGATGCCGTACGCTGGCCGCTGAACCGCGCCGAGGCCTTGCAGCAGCTGCATCACTTCATCCGCCACGGCCTGCCGCAGTTTGGTGATTACCAGGACGCCATGCACAGCGAAACGCCCTATCTGTTTCACTCGCTGCTGTCCTTTGCCCTCAATACCAAGATGCTGTCACCACGGGAAGTGGTGACCGCGGCGGAGCAAGCCTGGCAGGACGGCCTCGCCCCGCTGCCGGCGGTGGAAGGTTTCATCCGCCAGATTCTGGGCTGGCGCGAATACGTGCGCGGCGTGTACTGGGCGCGCATGCCCGGCTATGCCGACAGCAATGCCTTCGACCACCAGCGCCCGCTGCCGGAATGGTTCTGGCATGGCAAAACCGGCATGCGCTGCCTGGCCCACGCCATCGGCCAGTCGCTGGAACTGGCTTATGCCCACCACATCCAGCGGCTGATGGTGATCGGCAATTTTTCGCTGCTGGCCGGGCTGTCGCCGCAGGCGCTGCATGAATGGTATCTGGGGGTGTATATCGACGCCTTCGAATGGGTGGAACTACCCAATACCGTGGGCATGAGCCAGTTTGCCGATGGTGGCCTCTTGGCCAGCAAGCCTTATGTATCCGGCAATGCCTACCTGCACCGTATGGGCAATTACTGTGGCGACTGCCGCTACCGCCGTGATGCACGGCACGGTGCCGATGCCTGCCCCTTCAATGCGCTGTACTGGGACTTCTTCCAGCGCCAGCGCCCCCGGCTGGGCAACAACCCGCGACTGGCGCTGGTCTATCGTCAGCTGGACAAGATGCCAGCCACAGAACAAGAGGCCATCCGCCACAGTGCGGAGGCCATCCTGCAAGGCCTGAACCAGTTATGAACCCACACAAGGAATCCACCATGCGACGCACACATTTACGCACTCTGCTGTTGCTGGCAGGCAGCCTGCTGCTGGCCGCCTGCTCCACCCTGCCGCCGCCCGGCATCACGCCGGTGAGCGGTTTCGACCTGCAACGCTACAGCGGCAAATGGTATGAAATTGCCCGCCTCGACCACAGCTTCGAGCGCGGCATGAGCGATGTCAGCGCCCGTTACACTCCGCAAGCGGACGGCAGCGTGCAAGTCATCAACCGTGGCTATGCCACCGCGCAAGGCAGCTGGAAACAGGCAGAAGGCCGCGCGCTATTTAATGGCAACAGCACCGTTGCTTCGCTCAAGGTGTCGTTCTTCGGCCCCTTCTATGGTGGCTACCACGTGGTAGCGCTGGACCCGGACTACCGCTGGGCGATGATTGCCGGTAACGACCGCTCTTACTTGTGGATACTGGCACGCGACAAACAACTGCCACAGGCCGTGCTGGACCCACTGCTGCAGCAAGCCAGAGCGCTGGGCTTTGCCACCGAGCAGCTGATTTACGTGCCGCAAACCCGTAGCGACAACTAAGCCATGCCCGTCCGCCTGAACCCGCGCAAGCTGCTGCTGAGCAAATGGACGGCCGTGCAGCCGCAGCACAAGGAAAAGCATTTCCTGGTGACCCGCGTGCTGCTGCCGGACGACCCCAGTCAGCCGATTACCGAAGTGGAGCTGGAAGCGGTCTACACCCGGCGCAGCCGCATCATTGCCTGGCAAACCCTCACCGACAGCAGTTGCTGGCGACAGGGCTGGCTATGAGCACCGCATTCAACTCACACCATCATGCAGACGCAAAACATGACTTCCCCCTCGATTGCCATCATCGGAGCAGGCCTCGCCGGCCTCTCCTGCGCACGCCAGTTGCATGAAGCTGGCCTCAGCATCACCGTTTTTGACAAAAGCCGCGGCCTGGGTGGCCGCCTGTGCACCCGGCGCGGCGACAACTGGCAGGCCGACCACGGCGCACAATACTTTACCGCCCGCGACCCGGCCTTCCGCCAGCAAGTGGCGCACTGGCTAGACGCCGCTGTAGTGGCGGAATGGCCGATCACCCCGGCAGTACTGGGCCAGCCAGGCAGCAGCACGCAGCACGATCAGCACGTAGCCCCGGCACGTTATGTCGGCCTGCCCGGCATGTCGGCCCCATGCAAGGCACTGGCCGACGGGCTGAGCGTACGCAGTCAGCACACCGTCTGCCGCCTGCATCACAGCGTAGCGGGCTGGCAGCTGGAAACCGTCGAACACGGCCTGCTGCCCGAACTGTTCAGCCAGGTACTGGTGGCTGTGCCCGCGCCACAGGCAGCAACCCTGCTGGCCGATAGCCAGCCCGCACTGGCCGCCGTGGCAGCAGCGCAGCCCATGTTGCCTTGCTGGACGGTGATGGTGCAGCCCGAGGCTGACTTCGCGCCCGGCTTTGCCGCCGCCTTTGTCAATGCAGGCCCACTGCGCTGGATTGCCCGCAACGACAGCAAACCCGGCCGCAGCGGAGCGCCGTGCTGGGTGTTGCAAGCCAATGCCGCCTGGAGTGCTGCACATCTGGAGCAGCCAGCCAGCGAGGTGGGCGAGCAGTTGCTGGACGCATTCCGCGCGCTGGGTGCCCCGGCCTGCACGGTACTGAGCAGCCATCGCTGGCGCTATGCCGATTGCCACGCCAGCCAGCACGGCAGCGTGTGGGATGCCGTCAGCGGCATCGGCCTGTGTGGCGACTGGTTACACGGCGGCAAGGTGGAAGGTGCCTGGCTCAGCGGCCGTCATCTGGCTGCCAGCGTACTGGGTGCCTGGCAGCCGTGAGCGTCGGGGTGGTCTGGTTCAAGCGTGACTTGCGCCTGCACGATCACGCCGCCCTGACGGCTGCCAGCCTGGCCGGGCCGGTGCTGTGCCTGTACATCATCGAGCCGACCATGTGGCAACAGCCGGATGCCTCCAGCCAGCACTACCACTTTGCGCTGGAGTGCGTGCAAGACCTGGCAGCCTCGCTGGCCGCCCGTGGTTTGCCGCTGCTGATCCAGGTGGGCGAGGCCGTCGAGGTGCTGGCACGGCTCCATGCCGCCATGCCGTTTGCTGCGCTGTATGCGCACGAGGAAACCGGCAACGGTTTTACTTATGCACGTGATCTGGCCGTAGGCCGCTGGTGCCTGCAACAACGGGTGCAATGGCAGGAATTCGCCCAGACTGGGGTTATCCGCCGTTTGCGCTCGCGCGATGGCTGGGCCGCACGCTGGACGCAGTTTGTCAGCCAGCCCTGCCTGCCGGTGCCAGCCCTGCAGGCCGCGCCCTGCCCGCTACCCATCATGACCGCACCCGGTGCTGACAGCCTGGGCATTTTTCCGTTTGACCCGCCACAGCGCCAGCGTGGTGGCCGTCGCCGTGCCATTGCCGTATTACAGGACTTCCTGCAACAGCGCAGCGCGCAATATCGCGGCGGTATTTCCTCGCCGCTGTCCGCTCCCACTGCCTGCTCGCGCCTCTCTCCATATCTGGCCCTGGGTTGCCTCAGCCTGCGCGAAATCGTGCAAGCCACGCACCGCCAGCTGCAACGCCTGCCAGAGGACAGCACACGCCAGCGCAAGGGTTTGCAGGCTTTCATCAGCCGCCTGCACTGGCATTGTCATTTCATGCAGAAGCTGGAATCGGAACCGGAAATCGAATGGCGCAACATGCACCGTGGCTACGACGGCCTGCGTGAGACGGAACATGACGAAGCCCGCTTGCAGGCGCTGATGCAGGGCCGCACCGGCTGGCCGCTGGTGGATGCCTGCGTGGCCATGCTCAATCACACCGGCTGGCTGAACTTCCGCATGCGCGCCATGCTGGTTTCGGTGGCGGCCTACCCGCTGTGGCTGCACTGGCGGCCAGTGGGCCTGTGGCTGGCGCGGGCGTTTCTGGATTACGAACCCGGCATTCACTGGAGCCAGTTGCAAATGCAATCCGGCACCACCGGCATCAATACCACCAGGGTGTACAACCCGGTAAAACAAGCGATGGACCACGACCCGCAAGGCCGCTTTGTGCGCCGCTGGCTGCCGCTGATGCAACAAGTGCCGGATGGCTGGCTGTTCGAGCCGTGGAAAATGCCGGACAGCCTGCGCCAGCAATACGGCCTGATCGGTGAGCAGGCGCTGAGCACACCGCCATGCGAACTGGAAAGCGCCACCCGGCAGGCCAAGCAGCGCCTGCATGCCTGGCGCAAGCAGCCGGAAGTAAAGGCCGAAAAAGCGGCCATCGTCGCGCGCCATGGTTCACGCCAGCGCCCGCCGGGCAAGCGCACAAACCGACGTCGGCCAGACGTGCAACAGCAACTGGGTTTGCCGCTGGACTAGGCAGTCAGGCCCTGCAAGAACAATCACTCCGCACGTTTACTGGCTGTGTGATACGTAGAAGCACCGATGACACCCGTCCGCCAAACAAGGTATGGTTGCCATTCCTCCTTTGTAGACGACTCTTTTCCCACGCCAGGCGTGGGATTTCTTTGTCCGCCATGCCAGTACTTGTTATCAACACCAGCAACAGCCTGCCCGGCCTGTCCTTGCCCGACTTCGAATCCGTCAGACGCATTCCGACCGGCGCGTACGATATTGTCGGCCGCTGCATCGGCCCCTGTGGCGGCCCGATGTGGATTCTGCGTCAGGGTGAAGATGCCTGGTTGCTCGATCAGGCATTTTACGAATGGCTGCTGGAACAGCAGGCTCAGGAACTGCAACCCGCCTGAGCGGCATTGGCATCCTCAACGACGGATGGCCAGTACCAATACTCCCAGCGCCACCAGGCCAATACCCAGCCATTCCCGCAGGCCGGGGCGCTCACCCAGAAACAGCACGGCAAACACGGCAACCAGTACCAGACTGAGCTTGTCCACCGGTGCCACCTTGCTGGCTTCGCCCAACTGCAAGGCGCGGAAATAACATACCCAGGACGCCCCCGTTGCCAGCCCTGACAGGCCCAGAAACAGCCAGGTCTGGCCCGGCAGCTGCAATGGATTGCGCCACTTGCCGGTCAGCCAGACAAAGGCTGACAGCACCAGTGCAATGATGCCGGTACGAATCAGCGTGGCCAGATCCGCATCGACATGGCGCAAGCCGGCCTTGGCCAGAATGGCTGTCAGCGCAGCAAATACGGCGGACAACAAGGCCCATGGCAACCAGCCATCCATCACGTTCCTCCCTGGGTTTGATGTGCAAACCGGACTGGCCGGTAAAGGATTGAAGGCGTACACTGACGCCCGGTTCATCATTTCAACGACTCACCCGCCATGACATCGGCAAAATCCGTCAGCCTGCTTGTCCTGCTGCTGCTTGCCTTGCAAGCAGGCCATCATCAGGAAAGCAAGTCGCTCAATCCGCTGCAGCCAAGACTGATCAAGAATATCCTGCGCATGCGTTAAGGTGCGGCAATCTTTTCGCCTGCCAGCCAGGCGGCACCAGCCGCTGGCTGCTCCAGCGCCCACAGCATGGCACGGGTCAATTCCAGCGGTGCCATTGAAAGACCTGCCTGACGATAGCCCTGTGCCGTACCAGCCTGCAGGGCTTCGGCAGCAAGCGTGATGGCCAGATCCTGCGGAATGTGCTCAGCGCCCTGCTGACAAGCCTCTGCCGAAAAGGAATGCGCCTTGCGACAATTGGCCGGTCGCCATGGATAGATGCTGCACATGCTGTCTTGCAGGAATACGCAAGGCAAGCGCGGGGAAGGCTCCCCGGCATTTTCCAGCCGGGCCAAGCGCTGCTGCAGGCCTTGCAGCAAGTCCTGACGTCGCGCCGCAGGCCAGTCTTGCAGGCAGGCGGCCAGGCGCAAGGCTTCCGCCGGGCTTACTTCCACCCGTACATGACAGCAACTGGCACAGCCCGGCTGACATGCGGGTTTCTCCCCACGCAAGGCGGCCTGTGCGACTATCTTGTCGACGGCTGCATGCAAAAAGCCCACCACGTGCAGCGCTTGTGCCAGTTCCGGGCGTTCGCCCAGCTCCCGCGCCACCCGCTGGCCTACCTGGACAACGGAGGCTTTCAGTGCCGCCTGCTCCTGTTCACCCAACTGCATGCCTGCCCTCTTTTCTGACCCGCCGCCAGCGGATGCCGGCGCGAAATGCTTCCCGTTTGATCATGATCATCCAGTATGCGCTTGTCACATGCCAGTACTTTGCCCCGGGATTACACTGTTGTTCATGGCATTCAAACGATTGTTTCAATATGACAGAAGCAGAAATCATTCCGCTGATCAATTCCCTTGAGCACGCCCCGGACCGCGCCATGCTGGCCGAACTTGCCCTGCTGCTGGGTTCGGCCTACCAGTGCGGCGAGCTTGGTCTGGCCGACCTGCACCGACTGAGTGCGCCCGGTCGCGCCGTGTTCAACCAGTTGTGCGAACTGATCGCCAGCCTGCAACCGCATGGGCTGCGCGCTGAAACGGTAAACCAGTTGCAAGCCATGCTGGGCTGTCGCTGAAACTTAAGATTTGCTTAAGCCTCTCCTGCCAACATGAGAATGGGGAATGGTCCCCACTATGGAGAGTTCACATGTCACTGTCGTTCAATCCGGCGCTCAGCAGCGCCACCTACCCTGTCACCCACAGCACTGCCGCGCCGCAGCCCAGCGCAGCCCGTGACAAGGATGGTGACAATGATGGCAGCACGTCTGCTGTCGAAGCGGCTGCACCGCGCGCCATCAGCGCCACCATCGGCAATCGCATCAATACCACGGCCTGAAGCCAGGCTCCCTGTCCGGCACATGCCGGGCAGGGTTTTGCAAAATCAGGCTGTGGCAGGATCAGCCTGCCGCTGTGGCACACTATCGCGCAAGCGCGGCCAGGCCAGGGTCAGCAGCACACCGCGCATGGCCATCAACACCAGCAGCGCCGCCCAGATTCCGTGATTACCCAATCGTGGCTGCAACAGCCACAGGGTGGGCACATAGGCAGCAAAACTCAGCAGCATGCCATTGCGCAGCACAGCGGTACGCATGGCACCCATGAACACCCCATCCCAGAAAAAAGCCCAGATGCATACCGGTGGCAGCAGCACCAGCCACGGCCAGTACTGTGCCGCCAGTTGCTGCAATTGCCGGTCCGGCGTCATCCAGGGCAGATAAACCATACCCAGCAAAGCCATGCCCAGTGCCAGCAGGCTGCTCCAGCCCAGCGACAGCCAGGCACAGCGTCGCACCACCAGGCGTAATCCACCCCGGTTTTGCGCACCGATGGCATGCGCGCCATGCACTTCGGCCGCCACGGCAAAACCATCAAGCAAGCTGACACACACCATGAAGGCCTGCAGCAGCAACTGGTTGGCAGCCAGGGTCAGGCTGCCCAGCTGACCGGCACTGCGTGTCATCAGGGCAAAGGCCAGCGTCAGCAGCAAGGTGCGCAGCATGATGTCCAGATTGGCAGCAAACAATTGCTTCCATGCCGCAGCGCCACCGGCCTGTGCCAGTGCCTTGCGCCAGCGCGGCCATGCCACATGGCGCAACATGATGCGGGCCGCCAGCATGCTGCCCACTGCCTCGGCAATGGCCGTGGCCCAACCGGCACCGGCCACGCCCCAGCCCAGCACGCTGACCAGCAGCACAGCCAGTACCGCATTGAGCACATTCATCAGCACTTGCAACACCATCACCTGACGCGACTGCCCCAGGCCCAGCAGCCAGGCAAACTGCGCATAAGACAGCAAGGTAAACGGTGCCGACCAGATACGGGCCGCATAGTAGTCGCGGGTAAGCAGCGCCACATCCGGCGGAGGGGCCAGAAAATGCAATGCCAGCCACAGCAAGGGCTGCTGCAGCAGCAACAGGCCCATGCCACCCAGCAAGGCCGCCAGCATCGGCCTCAAGCCGGCCAGCACCACCGCTTCCGGGCTTTGCTGGCCGGTAGCCTGCGCCACCAGACCGGTAGTGGTAAAACGCAGGAAACTGAAGCACCAGTACAGCACGGTGAAAATGCTGCCACCCACCGCCACCGCTGCCAGCGCCAGCGGGCTGCCAATGCGCCCCAGCACCGCGCTATCCACCAGCCCCATCAGCGGGGTAGCCAGCGCGGCCAGCATCACCGGAATGGCAAAGGCAATCAGTTGACGGGTGGAGGGGGAATGATAGGGCTGCTCGGCAACAGGCATCAGGGGAAACTCGGGTAAAAGCGCATGGTATCAAAGCGCAGCCTGCTGTGGCAGCTGCCATGTGCTGGCCATGAAATGAAAAAAGCACCCGTTACTGGGTGCTTTGAGGATCAGCCAAACAAAGGACTCAGGCTTTTTTGACGAACTCGGATTTCAAACCCATGGCGCCAATGCCGTCGATCTTGCAGTCGATATCGTGATCACCATCTACCAGACGGATGTTCTTGACCTTGGTACCTACCTTCACCACCAGTGAGGAACCCTTCACTTTCAGGTCCTTGATGACAGTGACGGTATCGCCATCCTGCAGCAGATTGCCATTGGCATCGCGCACTTCACGGCCCTGTTCTTCGCCAGCAGCTTCGGTCTGGGCAGACCATTCGTGTGCGCACTCCGGGCACACCAGCATGGCGCCGTCTTCATAGGTGAACTGGGAACCACACTGGGGACAATTGGGCAAACCGCTCATGCTGTACCTTGCTAAAAAATCAGACTGGATCAACACCACTCACCACCGGCAAATGGCACAAAAGCCCGCTATTGTACGCCAGCACGGTAACAAGTTCACCTGTTGACAACAGGGTCAATGCGCCAGGCGGTGGCATTGACTCAGCGCGGAGCCTGTCGCCGAAAGGCCCACCACCCGGCCAGCAGGGTAAAGCTGGCCACCAGCATCACCAGCACCCAGAAGCCATGCGGGTGATTGGCCAGTGGCACTCCACCCACGTTCATGCCGAAAAAACCGGCCACGATATTGATGGGCAGGGCCAGCACCGTTACCAGCGTCAGGGTGAACAAAGTGCGGTTGGTCTGCTCGTTCAGCTTGGCGGCCAGTTCTTCCTGCAACAGTTTGATGCGTTCCACCAGGGTGGCCAGGTCGTTGAGCACCAATGAAAACTCTTCGGTGGATTCACGCAGGGCCTGCACATCCGGCTCGGCCAGCCAGGCCGGTGGCCGGTTCAGCAGGCGAAACAGCGCCCCCGGTTCCGGGGCCAGCAAGCGCTGCATGCGCACCAGGGTACGGCGCATGCTGGACAATTCGGCACGGTGATCCTGCAGATGCTCGGCCAGCAAGCGATCTTCCACATGGTCCACCTTGTGGGTGTACTCCCGCACAATGGCCGCCATCACATCGGCTTGATCCTGCATCAGATGAAACAACAATGACCGGGCCGAAGGAAACACCTCGCCCGCCTTTACTGCCGCACGCAAGCGGTCCACCGAGCGCAAGGGCCTCACCCGTGCAGTCACCAGCAAGCGGCTGCCCGCCGCCACCCACAGGGTGGCGACATCGGAAGTCATCACGCCAAAACCCAGTGCCACATCATTGATGACGGCCAGCAGCATGCCATCCACCGCCTCGATACGCGTGGAGCCTGCCCCGGCATGCAGCATTTCGGCAAAGTCCTCCGGCAGGGCAAGATTGGCACGGATCCAGCGCTCGCAAGCCACGTGCGCCAGATTGAAATGCAGCCAGACAAAACCCTCGGCGGCTGGCGAGGTGTCCTGCAAGAAGGCCAGCGCCTGCTCCGAACCGATAGGCTCACCGGCCTGATCTGGCAAAAAACGGAATCCACTGATCAGACCAACCTGATCAGCGCCATAACTTGCACTGGCAATCGACAGGCTCATTGCTAACTTCTCTCTCCGGATAGGGGTCATCACACCGGCCCGCAGCAAGGCTCAGGACCGCGGGCAAGCATACCATCAGCCCTGGCCATGCTTGACGACAATCCCGTGACAATGCACGCAGCCGGCTTGGTTCTCCACGGCCTTAACCGCTCGACAGGGCGTGAAAATTCTTATTCCTCAACAGGATAAATAACCAACTCAATCAGGAATAGGCCGGTTAATGGCCCTCTGGATAATTCTTAGACTGGCACACGTTCAATCCTGAACATCAACACCCAGAGCTGACCAGTCGAGGATCATCACATGAAATTCTCCGCCCTTGCCATCATCGCCACCCTGATTGCCACCCCGGCACTGGCCAACAAGCTGCACCAGGAACAACCGACCGCCAGCGAGGTAAAAGCCTGGGAAGCCGATCAGGCCAAGATCAAGAAACAGGAAGCCAAGAAGAAGAAGCAGAAAAAACTCAAGAAGGCCAGCGCTGCTGCAAGCACGGAATCCAAGAAAGACATCGGCCGCCGCGAAGACACCAGCAAGTAAGCCACACGGGGTGCTTGCCAACGCAAGCACCCTGGCATTTCCGGCAAGTACCCCTCTTCCGTTATCCCCCGGCATCACGTCCAGTCACAGTGCAGTCAGCACCATCGGCAACAGTTCAACACATAATTTGATCAAATCATTTGGCAAGTACGGAAGGTCTGGGCTAGAATCGTCTGGCATGTGCAAAATATTAAACGAAAAAGTTTAACGAAATGCCACAAACCAGCTACCCAGAATCCTACTATGCCGCCTCTGCCAAACCGGCCCCGTCCCGTCCGGCACTGCAAGGCGATATCGAAACCGACATCTGCATCATCGGTGCAGGCTATACCGGCCTTTCCACTGCCATTTCCCTGCTGGAAAACGGCTTCAAGGTTACCGTGCTGGAGGCCGCCAAGGTTGGCTTTGGCGCATCCGGCCGCAATGGTGGCCAGATCGTCAACAGCTACAGCCGCGACATTGATGTGATCGAACGCAGCGTCGGCAGCAAGCAGGCCAGGCTGCTGGGCGACATGGCCTTTGAAGGCGGCCGCATCATTCGCGAACGCATCGCCAAATACGATATCGACTGCGCACTGAAAGATGGTGGCGTGTTTGCTGCGCTGAGTGAAAAGCAGATGGGACATTTGCGATCACAAAAGGCATTGTGGGAACGTTACGGCCACAAGCAGCTGCAACTGCTGGGCAAGGACGACATGCGTGGCATCGTGGCAACCGACCAATACATCGGCGGCATGCTGGACATGAGTGGCGGCCACATCCACCCGCTGAACCTGGCACTGGGTGAAGCGGCGGCAGTAGAAAAACTGGGCGGCGTCATCTACGAACAATCGCCGGCCCTCAGCATCGAACGCGGTCAGCAGCCGGTGGTAACCACCCCGCAAGGCCGGGTCAAGGCCAGGTTCCTGATCGTGGCCGGCAATGCGTATATGGGCAATCTGCTACCGGAACTGTCCGCCAAATCCATGCCTTGCGGCACGCAGGTCATCACCACCGAACCCCTGGGCGACGAACTGGCTGCCAGCCTGCTGCCGCAGGACTACTGCGTGGAAGACTGCAACTACCTGCTGGACTACTACCGCCTGAGCGAAGACAAGCGGCTGATTTTTGGCGGCGGCGTGGTCTACGGCGCACGTGATCCGGCCAATATCGAAGCCATCATCCGGCCGAAGATGCTGAAAGTGTTCCCGCAGCTGGCCAATGTGAAGATTGACTACGCATGGACCGGCAACTTCCTGCTGACGCTGTCGCGCCTGCCGCAAGTTGGCCGCATTGGTGACAATATTTACTACTCGCAAGGCTGCAGCGGTCACGGCGTCACCTATACCCATCTGGCCGGCAAGATTCTGGCCGAGGCACTGCGCGGCCAGGCCGAACGGTTTGATGCTTTTGCCACCCTGCCGCACTACCCCTTCCCCGGCGGCACCCTGTTCCGGGTTCCGTTTACCGCCATGGGCGCCTGGTACTACTCGCTGCGCGACAAGCTGGGTATTTAAGCAGTTTGTTCTTGCACCGCTCAAGGGCTGCCACGGCAGCCCTTTTTCCTTGCTTGATATTTACTGTTCTTAACCTTGTTTGCAAAAGCAAACATTGTTTGACCTGTCTTGCCGCGCAAACCGCCGCCCGCCTCGGGGATAATACGCGCTACGGGCATGATTCCGTCATTCTCACTCATCAAGACAGGGAAGGCAGAGCAAGAACAGATGAGCAGCGCATCCATCACCACCACAGCGGGCCCGCTCGATGTGCAAAACATCGTCACGCAATTGATGACGGTGGAAAAGCAGCCACTCACCACCAGCCAGAGCAAGCTGAAAACCTTCAACAGCAAACTCAGCGACATCGGCCAGGTCAGCTCGGCCCTGTCGGGCTTGCAAACTGCCGTCAGCGGCCTGTCTTCCACCAGCTTCCTGCATACACTGAAGGCCAGCAGCTCGGACCCAACCGTCGCCACGGTAGACACCAATGGCACGGGCGTTCCCGGTAATTACCAGTTGAATGTGGAGGAGCTGGCCAAGCCGCGCCAGCTGGTATTTGACACCGGCCCGGACGGGCAAGCCCTCAGCAGCACCAGCACAGCCCTTAGCAATGTACCTGACGCCCTGACATTCGAGGTAGGCGGCAACAGCACCACCGTGCAGTTGCGCGACCCGGTCAGCACTGTCACCAACAGTGACGGCACCACCACGAGCACCACGCCAGCCAGCGTCACCCTGCAGGACATCGCCGACAAGATCAATGCCGCCAATGCCGGAGTCAATGCCTCCATCGTGCAATACAAGGGTAATTACTCGCTGGTGATTGCTGCGGCGGAACCGGGCTCGGACAAGGCATTCAGCATTACTGCCGGTGGCAGCGACAGCAGCCTGAGCGAAAACAGCAGCAACACGCTGGCCGGGTTGCAGCAAAGCGATACCGCCATCAGCGAATCCAACGACGCCACCGATGCCTCGCTCACCGTCAACGGCGTTTACGTATCGTCCAGCAGCAATACCGTCAGCGATGTCATTGGCGGTACCACCCTCAGCCTGCAAAAAACCGGTGAAGCCAGCATCAGCATGGCGCAGGACAACAGCAGCATTGCCAGCAAGCTGCAAGGCTTCGTCGATGCCTACAACAAGGTACAAAGCACGCTGGACAGCGCCGCCGGCGGCAGCATGAAGGGCGACGCAGCACTGACGTCCATTCGCAACCAGCTCTCCGGCGTGCTGCAAACGCCGGTCAGCGGGGCCGACCCGGTCAGCTCCTATGCCTATCTGTCCCAGGTGGGCATTGCCATCCAGAAGGACGGCACCTTGTCGCTGGACCAGACCGCTTTCACCAAAGCGCTGAGCAGCAAGCCTGCCGCCGTGGCCAATCTGTTCGGCAACAGCAGCAACAGCGGCTTTGCCGACCGCTTCAGCACCACCATCAATAATCTGCTGGGACCTGCCGGAATCATCATGACCAAGCAGCATGACCTGAACCAGAATGTCACCGACGAAACCACGCACCAGACACAGCTGCAAACCAAGCTGAGCGACAAGCAGGCCAACTACCTGCACCAGTACACCACGCTCAATGCCACGCTGGCCAAGATGCAGCAATCCACCAGCAATCTGTCCGGCCTGATGGCTGGGGTCAGCGCCGCCGGTTCATCTTCCGGCTCGGGCGGCAGTTGATCCAGGCCGCGCTCACGCGTCAGCCAGTTGTTTGACAATGTGTGACAGGCTTAACAGTTAGCAACATCTTTTAACCGGGATTTGCCATCAAGACCTCCCTGCTTCCGCCCGATAATGCAGACAGAGCCAGCCAAAGCCTGTCTGCCCGATGGCGGACAGCAAGGAGAACATCATGAGTTCAGCATCCATCACCACCACCGCCGGTCCACTCGACGTACAGTCCATCGTCAGCCAGCTGATGAGCGTGGAACAGCAGCCACTGACTGAAAGCCAGAACAAGGTTTCCACCTACAAGACCGAGCTGAGTGACATGGGCCAGATCAGCTCCGCCTTGTCCGCGCTGCAAACCTCGGTCAGCAGCCTGTCGTCCGGTGCCTTCCTGCAAACCTTCAAGGCAACAAGTTCCGACAGCACCATTGCCTCGGTCAGCACCAGTACTGGCGGCATTGCCGGCAGTTACCAGCTGAATGTGAGCAAACTGGCGCAGTCCCGCCAACTGGTTTTCGATGAAAACAGCAGCGGTCAGCCCATTACCAGCGCCACCACCGCCATTAGCGGGGTGCCGTCCTCGCTGACATTCAGCGTGGCGGGCACCAGCACCACGGTGCAGCTGAACAACGGCGGCAGTGGTGGCGAAAGCCTGCAGAACATCTCGGACGCCATCAATTCTGCCAATGCCGGGGTCAATGCCTCCATCGTGCAGTACAACGGCAATTATTCGCTGGTGATCGCTTCTGCCAATTCCGGCTCGGCCAATGCTTTCAGCGTAACATCCGGCGGTACTGACAGCGGCAATACCAGTGGCAACACCCTGGCCGGCCTGCAGCAAAGCAACACGGCGGCCACCGAGTCGTTTGCCGCCAGCGATGCCCTGCTCACGGTCAATGGCGTCAATGTCTCATCCAGCAGCAATACGCTGACCGGCGTCATCAATGGCGCTTCGGTCAATCTGGAAAAAGCCGGACAAGTCACCATCGGCATGAGCCAGGACACATCCGGCATTGCCACCACCCTGCAAGGCTTCGTCGATGCCTACAACAAGGTACAAAGCACGGTGAACAGCGCCTTCAACGGCGACATGAAAGGGGATGACTCACTGCTGTCCATTCAGGACCAACTCACCTCGGTACTGCAAACCCAGGTAGCCGGTGTGGATGCCACCACTTCATTCGCCTACCTGTCACAAGTGGGTATCAGCCTGCAAAAGGACGGCACGCTGGCGCTGGACCAGACTGCCTTCAACAAGGCGCTCACCAGCAACCCCAGCGCAGTGGCCAATCTGTTTGGCAACAGCAGCAGTACCGGCTTTGCCGACCGGTTCAACAGCACCATCAATAATCTGCTGGGGCCGACCGGCATTGTGGTGACCAAACAGAACGACCTGAACCAGAGCATTACCGACGAAACCAGCCACCAGACCGAAATCCAGACCAATCTGACTGCATTGCAAGCCTCGTATCTGCAGCAATACACCACGCTGAATGCCACGCTGGCGCAAATGCAGCAATCCACCAGCAATCTGGCCGGCTTACTGGCCTGAAGCAGCTTGGGGCCCGCCATAAAAAACGCCACCTCGGCCAGGCCGGGTGGCGTTTTTTGTCAGAGAAACAGGTGAATCAACCCAGCAACTGCTTGCCGTTGATGGCATTCATCAAGGCAAGCGCACCCAGCACCACAAAAATCAGCGATGCAACAATATGCACTGCCTTGGTAGGCAGGCGGTCGGCGAAGCGGCTACCCAGGTAGATGACCGGCACGTTGGCCAGCATCATGCCCAATGTGGTGCCAGCCACCACCGGCAGGAAGTCATGAAAACGCGCCGCCAGCGCAATGGTCACCACCTGGGTCTTGTCGCCCATTTCCGCCAGGAAAAAGGCGAACACGGTAGTGGCAAACACCCCCATCTGGCGCTTGGGCATGACGATTTCACCCTCATCCAGCTTGTCGGGAATCAAAATCCAGCCTGCCATCAGGGCAAAGGAAGCCACTACCGTCCAGTTGAGGATATTGGGGCTGAGCGCGGTGGACAGCCAGGCCCCCACACCACCGGCACCGGCATGGTTGACCAGCGTGGCCAGCAAAATGCCAAGAATGATGGGAACAGGCTTGCGGTAACGCGCCGCCAGAATCAGGGAAAGCAGTTGGGTCTTGTCGCCGATTTCGGCCAGGGCTACTACACCGGTGGATACCAGAAAAGACTGCATCAAGTGTTCTCCATGGCCGGGACGCGAATACGAGTGACCGCAATGCGTCCCGGCCATGCAGAGCATTACGGTCAAAAGTCTCGCCAAGTCTCGGACCACGTGTGCCATGCCGGAACCGGCAAGTCTGTTGACACACGTCCCTCTCGCATTCGGAGGGCGGCTACTCCCTGATGACGGGGGGCATTGTAAACGAGTCATGCCATTTGGCAAGACCCTTGTCCGGATTTTCGCCATGCGCCGGGCCATACAGCTGCCCGGCCATGGCCGCAGGGTTTAGCGTGCAGCCCAGGCGTTGAAACGCTGCTCCAGGTTTTCACCGTGATCCACCCAGAAGCTGCTATCAATCGCCACGCCCTGCTTCAGGTTTTGCGGTGCGGTGGGCAGATTACCCAGCAGGCCCTTGTCGATCAGCGCTGCCGCCTTGCGGTGACTCACCCCGTAGCTGATGCCCTTCACGTATTCGGCCTGCGCCCCCGGCTGGCTGACAAAGGCCAGGAACTTGTAGGCGGCATCCAGATTGGGGCTACCCTTGGGAATGGTCCAGTAGTCGTAATCGTAGATATTGCCGTTCCACACCATTTGCAGCTGTTTGCCGCCTTCCTTCTGCGCGGCGCTGATGCGGCCGTTATAGGCCGAACTCATCACTACATCGCCAGCGGCCAGATATTGCGCGGGCTGGGCACCGGCTTCCCACCACTGGATATAAGGCTTGAGCTGGTCCAGCTTGGCAAAGGCACGATTCAAACCCGCCGGGGTATTGAGCACCTTGTACACATCATGCGGTGCCACCCCGTCTGCCATCAGGGCAATTTCCAGCGTGTACTTGGCCCCTTTGCGCAAGGCGCGCTTGCCGGGGTATTTCTTCACGTCCCAGAAATCCGCCCAGGAACGCGGGGCAGCCTTCAGCTTGTCGCTGTTATAGGCCAGCACCGTACTCCAGGCGTAGGCTGCCATGCCACAGGCCTGGGCGGCACCGGGCAGCAGTTCTGCAGGCTTGATGATGCGGCGGTAGTCCAGCTTTTCGAACATGCCTTCGTCACAGCCGCGCAGCAGGTCTGGCGATTCGACATCCAGCACGTCCCAGCTCACCCGCTTGCTGTCTACCATGGCACGCACCCGTGCCATTTCACCGTTGTAATCGCCACTCACAACCTTGATGCCGCTGCTGGCGGCAAAGGGCTGGTAGTAGGCTTTTTGCTGGGCTTCCTTGTTGGCACCACCAAACGACACCACGGTCAGTTCGGTAGCCTGGACGGCAGCGCTCAGCAATACGCAGCCCAGTACGGCTGCAACACGACAATGCTTGAATGTGGGCATGGCAAATCCTTACAGGAGACTCAGCCAGGTGGGCGGCTGCAAGCACACTGTAGGGACAGCCCTGGGCATTGGTAAAATAGCTTTACCTTGTCAACTGCATCGGTTTTTGCGATGCACCAAAACCGCGCTCAACCCAAACGGCTGATGCTCTGCTCGCACAGCGAGACAAAGGCCTCGGCGCGGCGTGTCAGGCGCAGCTCTTGCGGCCACGCCAGCACGATATTCAGCGCAGGCACATCCTCCACAATCGGCAGGTACACCAGGGCATCGCCAGCATAGGACTGCCGGGTTTGCGGGCGCAGATTCAGCAGCGCATAGCCGTTGCCTGCCGCCACCAGGCCACGCACCAGTTCAAAACTCACTGTCTTGTGGCGCACCCGTGCCTCCAGATTGTGCAGACGAAATACCGACAGGAAATACTCGCGACTGTGTGGCAAATCCAGCAACACCATGGGCAAATCGGCCAGATCATGCAGTGACACCGCCGTTTGCGTGGCCAGCGGGTGATTGGCCGGCAGCACGGCGTAAGGCAAGACGGTTTGCAGCGTCTGCCGGTACAGGCTGGGGGCCAGATCCAGGTCGTACAGCAAGGCCAGCTCAGTCTGACCACTGAGCAGCGCTTGCTGCAACTGGCCGGTATCGCCCTCGTGCAGCTGTACCGTGATATCAGGGTAAGACTCACGCATGGCCGCCAGCAAACCCGGCAGAAACAAGGGCGCGATGGTGGTGAAGCAGCCCAGCTGCAACTCACCCTGCAAGGACTGGCTCAATGCGCTGGCATGCAGACTTAGGTCGTCCGCATGCGCCAGCAGGTTGCGCGCCGCCGCGACAAAGCTTTGTCCGGCGGGCGTCAGCGACACACCCTTGGCATGGTGGCGAATGAAAAACTGCAGGCCAAACTGCTCCTCCAGCTGGGCGATGGCGCTGGAGATCCCCGGCTGCGAGGTATACAAGGCATTGGCTGCCGCAGTGACACTGCCGTGGTCAGCCACCGCCACCAGATAAGCCAGCTGCCGCAGGGTATATTGCATAATATTTATCTATCCAGCAGAAAAAATAATAATATTTTCGGTATTCAATGTCGCAAGCTAGATTCGGCTTGTCAACCGACACACCACCCAAGCTGCCTTGCCCAAGGCGTAACGCAAAAACAATGCCCGGTCGCCGCAATCGGCATGGCCGGGGTGTAAACTGACGCACGGCCCTTGCCTGGCCGCCACACCGCCCGCTGCGGTTTCATGGAAAGACGCTTGATGGAATCCCTTACCCTGCTCAACACCCTGGTCGGCTTTGACACCACCAGCCGACTGAGCAACCTGCATTTGATCCGCTTTGTCAAAAACTACCTGGCTGGCTACGGCATCAGCAGCCACATCGTGGAAAACGAAGACGGCAGCAAGGCCAATCTGTACGCCACCATCGGCCCCACCGACCGCCCCGGCGTGATGCTGGCCGGCCACACCGACGTGGTACCGGTAGATGGCCAGACATGGCATAGCGACCCGTTCCAGCTGGATATCCGCGACGAGCGGGCGTATGGCCGCGGCACGGCTGACATGAAAGGCTTTCTTGCAAGTGTGCTGGCCCAGGTGCCGCAACTGGCGCAAAGCCAGCTGCACACGCCGCTGCACCTGGCCTTCACTTACGACGAGGAAATCGGCTGCATCGGCGTGCGCCGTCTGCTGGAAGTGCTGGGCGGGCTGCCGGTACTGCCGGCCATGGGCATCATCGGTGAACCGACCCAAATGAAGCTGGTAGCCGCCCACAAGGGCAAAACCGCCTGGCGGGTAACGGCGCGCGGTCACGAAGGTCACTCCAGCAATCCGACTGCCGGGGTGAATGCGGTGGAGTATGCCGCCGAGCTGGTCAGCTTCATCCGCAGCCTGGCCCGGCAGCGACGCCAGCACGGCCCGTTCGATCCGCTATACGAAGTGCCTTACAGCACCCTGCACGTTGGCACCATGCAAGGCGGCACCGCGCTGAACATCATTCCCGCGCACTGCCAGTTCGACTTTGAAATCCGCCATTTGCCGGAAGACCCGCCGCAAAGCCTGCTGGACGCCATCCGCAATCATGCCCTGCAGGTGCTACAGCCGGAAATGCAGGCGGTGGACCCCGACTGCGGTTTTGGCTTCACGGAAAAAACCAGCTATCCGGGCTTGCTCACGCCGCCGGACGCCCACGTCGTTCGCTTTGTGCAGGACCTGCTGAACGACCACACCCCGCCACGCAAGATTGCCTTTGGCACCGAAGGCGGGCTGTTTGCCGAACGCTGCGGCATTCCCACCGTGGTGTGCGGCCCCGGCGATATCGCCCAGGCGCACCAGCCGGACGAATGGCTGGCGCTGGAGCAACTGGCCGCTTGCGATGCGTTTTTATCACGACTGGGCAGCCAGCTCGCCAGCCGCTGAGCCTGTCGCATGACAGCAACCGGCCCGTCTTTCCGCACAAGGAAGCCGGGCCGTTTTTGCCTAACAGTGTTATCCTCTGCTGCCTTTGCCGACAGGAGCCCGCCATGGCCTTTTGCAGCAGCTTCAGCCCACAGGATCAAGAACCCGGCGCCGAACAGCTGGCGACGCAGCCCGGTCCGCTGCTGCTGGAATTCGGTGCGCCCTGGTGTCAGTACTGTCAGGCGGCACAACCATTCCTGGCCAGCGCCATGCAGCAGCACCCGGACTTGCCCCACCTCAAGATAGAAGACGGCAAAGGCCGTCGCCTCGGCCGCAGCTTCAGGGTCAAGCTGTGGCCCACGCTGGTGCTGTTGCAAGACGGACAGGAAATTGTCCGACTGGTACGGCCCGACAGCCTGCAGGCGATCCAGCAATTACTGGCCAGCCTGCCCGCCGCACCGCGCACATCCTGAATACCGCCCGTTGCCGCCAAGCCCCATCTGCGGCGGGCCGCAGCAATCAATGAAAGCCATGCAGTTGAATACCACCCCCATGCAGACGTCCACAGCCAATGCGTCGCCACGCGTGTTGTCGCTCATCCCGCCGATGACGCAGCTGAACACGCCCTATCCGTCCACCGCCTATATCACCGGCTTTTTGCGTTCGCGCCAGGTCACCGCCTTTCAGGAAGACCTGGCCTTGCAGCTGGTATTGCGACTGTTTTCAGCAAGTGGCCTGCAAGCCGTGCGCAAGCAGGTTGACGCCATTCCACCGAAAAAACGCAGTGCACAGCTGCACAGCTTTGTCGGCCAGTTCGAGCGCTATCTGGCCACCATCGGCCCGGTGATTGCCTTTTTGCAAGGGCGCGACTCCACCGTGGCGCACCGCATCTGTGGCCGCAATTTTTTGCCCGAAGGCGAGCGTTTTGCCGCGCTGGAAGTGTATGTGGACCCGGACGACCCCTATGGCGGCGACCCGCTGGCCTGGGCTTTTGGCGCACTGGGTCAGCAGGACCGCGCCCGCCATCTGGCCACGCTCTACCTGAATGATATTGCCGACGTGCTGCGCGAGGCGGTGGATGAGCGATTTGAGTTCGTGCGCTATGCCGAATCGCTGGCCATGAGCCAGCCCACCTTCGACCCGCTGGCACGGGCGCTGGCCGGCAAACCCACGCTGGTGGACGACAACCTGCAACAGCTGGTGGAAGAAGCCATTGCCCGGCATCAGCCGGACATCGTACTGCTGTCGGTGCCCTTCCCCGGCTCGGTGTATGCAGCCTTCCGCATTGCCCAGACCATCAAGGCGCGCTGGCCGGCCATCCGCACAATGCTGGGCGGCGGCTTCGTCAATACCGAGCTGCGCGAACTGAAAGAGCCACGGGTATTCGACTACTTCGACTTCATCACGCTGGACGATGGCGAAAAACCGCTGCTGGCCCTGCTGGAACACCTGCAAGGCAAGCGTTCGGTATCGCGCCTGGTGCGCACCTTCGTGCGCGAAAACGGCGAGGTCCGCTACATCAACATGATGGAAGCCGACATCCCCTTCGAGGAAGTCGGCACCCCAACCTGGGACGGCCTGCCCATCGACCGCTACCTGTCCTTGCTCGACATGCTCAACCCCATGCACCGGCTGTGGAGCGACGGGCGCTGGAACAAGCTGACCGTGGCACATGGCTGCTACTGGAAGAAATGCAGCTTCTGTGACGTGACACTGGACTACATCTCGCGCTACGAAACCGCCTCCGCCAGCACGCTGGTGGACCGTATCGAAGCCATCATTGCCGAAACCGGCCAGACCGGTTTTCATTTTGTCGACGAGGCCGCACCACCCAAAATGCTGCGCGCGCTGGCCGAAGAGCTGCTGCGCCGCAATGTGTCCATTTCCTGGTGGGGCAATATCCGCTTCGAGAAATCCTTCACGCCGGATCTGTGCCAGTTGCTGGCGGAAAGTGGCTGCATCGCCATTTCCGGCGGACTGGAAGTGGCCTCGGACCGCCTGCTCAAGCTGATGAAAAAAGGCGTGTCGGTGGAACAGGTGGCGCGGGTGACGCAAAGCTTTACCGAAGCAGGCGTGCTGGTGCATGCCTACCTGATGTACGGCTTCCCCACCCAGACGGTGCAGGATACGGTGGATGCGCTGGAATACGTACGCCAGCTGTTTGATACCGGCTGCATCCAGTCCGGCTTCTTCCACCGCTTTGCCTGCACCGTGCATTCGCCGGTGGGCCAGAACCCGGAAGAATACGGCGTCACCCTGCGTCCGCTGCCGCCCGTCAGCTTCGCCAAGAACGATGTCGGCTTCATAGACCCCACCGGCACCGACCACGAGGCCATGGGCAAGGCGCTCAACAAGGCCTTGTACAACTTCATGCACGGCATAGGGCTGGATCAGGATGTACGCAACTGGTTTAGTGGCCGGGTACCCAAGCCACGCGTGCCGCGCAATTTCATTGCCCGCGCCCTGGGCTGAAACAGCATTGACCGTGCTCGTGCCGCCCCCCCCCGGTCGGCCACTCCTCTTGGACAGGGAAAATGCTGAACGATTAGTGGGAAGATGACTCCAAGCAGCTGTTGCACACGCAACAACTGCCCTTCCCCGCTACCGTCCAGCCCCCCAAGGAGAAGCACCATGTCATCCAACGACAAGTCTACCCAGCCAAATCAGACTGCCGGCGTGGACATCACGCTGAAGTTCCTGCAAGTCTCGATGAACAACGTCGAACAACTGGTCAATTTCCAGATCAGCACCAGCCGCGAGCATCTGGATACTTACGCCAAGTCACTGCACGCGCTGAGTCAGGCCAGCACGCCGCAAGAAGCCATCAGTCAGATCAGCGACCTGGCCAAAGCCAATGCCAACCGCGCCATGGAGTGCTCTGGCGAATTTTGCGGCATCCTGTCCAAGGCGCAGGAAGACTTGCAAGGCCTGGCCCTGGAACATCTCTCCAGCATGCAAAACTCCTTGCAAGGCATGGCCAGCTACCTGCAACCCCCGGCCAACACTGGCGACAAAAAGAAATAAGCTTTCACCAAAGCAAACAGCCCGCCATCCTGCCGGATGTGCGGGCTGTTTGTGCTTGACTGTGCAAGGCCAGTCAGACTGGCATTCAATCGTCGCCGAAATCCGCAGCGGCGGCTTGCTCGTCGGCCTGCTTTTGCTCTTCGGCCAAGCGGGCCTGCCACTGCTCTTCAGTCAGGCCGTGGCTACCATCACAATAGTCGCGCCGGCCACAGCCACAACGACCAATATCAGCCGGATTTGCCTGTACTCGCATTGCTGTCTCCTGTTCATCCCTTGCCTGCAGCCCTCTGCACGGCAGTAACGGGGCGGGTGCAGAGACTACCCCGCCACGCCAGGATATTCAACGGTAACGATTGATAATCCGCTCGGCTTCGCCACTGACACGGATTCTGGCCACACCATCGGCAATATCGCGGGTGGCAGCATTATTGAAACCGGGCGATTAAGCCAGGAATACATGCATCGCCTCGCCCAGCTTCAAACCAAAGCGCAGCTGGGACGGGTCGCCGCCGGATTGGCGGTATATGGACTTGGCAGCCAGATCCGCCGCCACCCACAGGTCCACACGCCGGGCAGCCAGCTTGCGGGCGTTGATTTCTTCAGAAAAACCGACATCAAGCAGCGTAAAACCCTGGTCGCGCAATATTTTTTCAGCCGGATTGCCGCGCAATACGGCAATCCGCATGGCGCGCGCCTCCTCCAGGCTGCGTGGCAATGGGCCACCCGCACTGATAAAAACAAACTGGTATTGGAATAACTCGGCAATCCAGTTGTACTGCTCTTCCCGCTCTGGCGTGCGGGTCAGCGGAATGATGATGCGATCGGTACTGCTGCGGGCTTCGCTCTGGGCCCGCAGCCAGGGCAAAAAGCGGTAATTGAAGCTCAGCCCGTACAGCTTGCCTGCTGCATTGAGCAAATCCACCGCGATGCCAACCGGACGTCCCTGCTCTTCGTAACTGAAGGGAGGAATGGGGCCGGCATCTACGGTTATTTCGCTCGCCTGAGCCAGACTGATCGTGCAACACAGCAGGCAAGCGGCTAAAAACCTGTCAAACATAATGATTAGTTGGGAAATTTATGACGTATGTTTTATTTATCCGTTAAAACTGTCGATTTTCCCAGTTGATTTATATGTTTTTTTAATTTTCAACGCCCTGTTTTCAGTTGTGTCCACAGCCGGTTCTGCAAACGCAGGATATCCGTCGGCAAGGGTTGCAGCAGGAACAGCGTCTGCATCACCGCTGGCGGCGGGTAGATGCCGGCATCGCTGGCAATGGCCGGCTGTACCAATTTGCGCGCCGGAATATTCGGCGTGGGATAGAACACCTTGTTGGTAATGCCGGCTGCCACATCCGGCTGCAAGATGTGGTTGATCCACTGGTGTGCCGCGGCCGGATTGGGCGCATCTTTCGGGATAGTCATCATGTCCACCGAAAACGGTGCCCCGCTTTTCGGAATGACATAGGCAATCTGGTAATGCTTGCCGGCATCCGCCGCGCGGCGCCGGGCAATGCCGATATCACCCGACCAGCCTACCGCCAGACAGACATCGCCATTGGCCAGGTCATTGATATAGCCGGAGGAGTTGAACTGGGTGATGTAGGGGCGGATTTTCTTAAGCGTTTCAAACGCCGCCTGATAATCAGCCGGGTTCTTGCTGTTCGGGTCTTTGTGCAGGTAATGCAGGGTGATGGCAAACACATCGCTGGCCTGATCCAGCATCGATACCCCGCAACTCTTCAGCTTGCCCAGCCGGGCCGGGTCAAACAGCAGGTCCCAGCTATCCAGTGGCGCATCGTTGCCCAGCGCCGCCTTCACCTTGTTCAGGTTCAGCCCCAGCCCGTCGGTAAACCAGGCATAGGGCACGCCGTATTTGTTGCCAGGGTCGGCACTGGCCACCATTTTCATCAGCTGCGGGTCCAGATTGGCCAGATTGGGCAGCAACACCTTGTTCAGCGGCTGATAGATGCCAGCGGCAGCCTGACGCGCCATGTAGTTGGAGGTGGGCACCACCACGTCGTAACCGGCGCGGCCGGTAAGCATTTTGGCCTGCAGGGTGTCGTCACTGTCGTAGACATCGTATTTCACCTTGATGCCGGTCTGTTTTTCGAAGCCGGCAATGGTTTGCTCGCCGATATAGTCCGACCAGTTGTAGACATGAAGCTCGGCCGCCTGGGCGGTGAGGCCAAGACAACAGAGCGTGGCGGAGGCAAGACGGCGCAGGGTGGGTGTGAAGCGCATGATGGTGAAACTCCTGTAGTGCGGACTGGCAACACCCGTCCACCGGCCAGGCTGACCGGTGGCGGGAACTTTGGCGCTGTGCTGAAGGAGTGGTCCCGGCAAGGTCTGGCCGCTGAACGGCTCTGTAAGGATGCCGGTGGCGGGGCTTACAACATGCCCAGCTCGCGGGCGGTGCGGTCGACTGCCCGCAGGGTTTTGCTCAGCAGCTCGTCAATCTGGCTGCGGGTGATGGCCAATGCAGGCGCCATGATCATGCGGCCATGGGTGGAGCGGATGATCAACCCCTCGTCAAAGCCATGGCTGCGGCAACGCCAGCCGATGTCGTCTTCATTGGCAAACAGCTTGCGGCTGGCCTTGTCTTCACACAGCTGCAAGGCCGCCACCATGCCCGTGCCCTGGATGTCGCCCACCAGCGGGTGGCCGGCAAACACTTCACGCAGGCAGCGCTGCAGATAAGGGCCGGTATCCTGCTTGACGGCATCCACCATGCCTTCGCCCTGCAACACATCCAGATTGGCCAGCGCCACGGCGGCAGCCACCGGGTGACCGGAATAGGTCAGGCCGTGGGCAAACACTCCGCCCTTGTCGATTAATGCTTCGGCCATGCGCCGCGACAGCACCAGCCCACCCATCGGGATGTAGCCGGAGGTCAGCCCTTTGGCAATGCTCAGCGTGTCGGGCTGGAAGTCGAAATGCTGATGGGCAAACCATTCGCCGGTACGGCCAAAACCGCCAATCACCTCGTCGGCACACAACAGCACATCGTACTGACGGCAAATGCGCTGGATCTCCGGCCAGTAGCTTTCCGGCGGAAAAATCATGCCACCGGCACCCTGGAACGGCTCGGCCACAAAAGCCGCCACCTTGTCCGCGCCCAGTTGCAGGATTTTCTGCTCCAGCGCGCGGGCGCACTGCAGGCCGAATTCCGCCGGGCTGAGGTTGCCGCCATGGCGATACCAGTCTGGCTCGTCAATGTGTTCAACCCCCGGAATCGGCAGATTGCCCATTTCGTGCATGAAGGCCATGCCTCCCAGCGAGGCGCTGCCCACGGTGGAGCCGTGATAGCCATTGTGGCGGCCGATGAAGATTTTCTTGTCCGGCTGGCCCATCACATCCCAGAAGCGGCGCACGGTACGAATCAGCACCTCATTGGCTTCGGAGCCGGAGTTGGTATAGATCACATGGCTGTAACTGCCGGGCAGCAGGGAAAACAGCCGCTCCGACAACTCCACCACCGCCGGGTGGGTGGTATGGAAAAACATATTGTAGTAACTCAATTCCTTGAGCTGCCGGGTGGCGGCATCAATCAGCTCCTGCCGGCCATAGCCGACATTGGTGCACCACAGGCCGGACATGCCGTCCAGATACTGCTTGCCTTCGCTGTCCCACACATACAGCCCTTCGCCACGGGTGATGACGCGCGGCCCCTCTTCGTTCAGGGCTTTCTGGTCCAGAAAGGCATGAATATGGTGAGCGGCATCCATGGCCTGATAGTCGGCGGTACTGCGTTGCTTGTGATTTGTGTGCATTGTGGTCTCCATGCCGGGGCACCGGCTTACAGGCTGATCCAGGTAGTTTTAAGCTGGCTGAACTTGTCCAGCGCATGCAGGGACAGGTCGCGGCCAAAGCCAGACTGCTTGCAGCCGCCAAACGGTACGCCGGGGTCCAGTGCGTCCACGGTGTTGACCGAGACAGTACCGGCGCGCAAGGCACGCGCCACGCGGTGGGCCCGCTGCAGCTGGTCGGTCCATACCGCAGCCGCCAGGCCGTAGATGCTGTCATTGGCCATGGCAATGGCTTCGGCCTCGCTGTCAAAACGCAGCACCGACAGCACCGGGCCGAAAATCTCTTCGCGGGCGATGCGCATCTGCGGCGTCACCCCGGTAAACAGGGCGGGCTGCAAATAGCAGTCACTTTCACCCAGCCGCAGCCGCTCGCCACCAGCCAGCAAGCGCGCGCCCTGCCGCACGCCGTCCTCGATAAAACCGTGCACCCGGCCGGTATGCCCGGCATCCACCAATGTGCCCAGCCGTGTGGCCGGGTCCAGCGGATTGCCCGGCTGGTAATGCGCCATTTCGGCCAATACCTTTTCGACAAACCGGTCATGAATGCTGCTTTCCACCAGCAGACGCGAGCTGGCAGAACACACCTGGCCCTGATTGAAGCAGATGCCGAAGGCCGCCTTGCGTGCCGCCGCGTCCAGATCGGCACAGTCGGCAAACACCAGATTCGGGCTTTTGCCACCGCATTCCAGCCACACCATTTTCATGTTGGAAGCGGCGGAATACGCCAGAAAGCGCTTGCCGATTTCGGTACTGCCGGTAAACGACAGGCAGTCGATGTCCGGATGCAGGCCCAGCGCCTGCCCGGCCTCCTCGCCATAGCCGGGCAGCACGTTCAGCACACCGGCGGGCAGACCGGCCTCGCTGGCCAACTGCGCCAGACGGATGGCAGACAACGGTGATTGCTCGGCCGGTTTCAGCAGCACGCTATTGCCTGCCGCCAGCGCCGCGGCCACTTTCCAGGCGGCCATGTCCAGCGGGAAATTCCACGGAATCACCGCCGCCACCACGCCCACCGGCTCGCGCGTCACCAGCGCCAGCGCTTCCGGACCGCTGGGGGCCACTTCGTCATACAGCTTGTCGCAGGCCTCGGCATACCAGTCGAACAAGGCCGCCGTGGCTGGCACGTCGATATTCAGTGCATCCGAGATGGGCTTGCCCATGTCCAGGCAATCCAGCAAAGCCAGCTCGTCGGCATTGTCACGCAGCAGTTGCGCCAGTTTTTGCAGCACCGGTTTGCGCGCTCGCGGATGACAGCGCGACCAGTCCCCGGCCTCAAAGCTGCGTCGTGCGGCGCTCACTGCCAGGTCAACATCCGCCTGTGCGCAACGCGCCACCATGGCGATGGTCTGGCCGGTATGCGGACAGATGCTGGCAAACCGGCGGCCATCTACTGCATCTTGCAGCCGGCCATCCATATAGGCCTGTGCAGCAGGCTGCAGCGCGCTGGCGCAAGCCGTCCAGAATGACAGATCTTTCGATGACAACATGCTACTCTCCTGTCGGGTTTGGCCAGTCGCAGAACAAAAACCGACTGGCATGCAATGGCCACAGTCTAGGCAGGCTGCCCCACCCCGCCCATCGCCTTGATGGGTGAGGACACTCACCCCTTGGGGGTAGCGCCGGGGCAGAACAGTTGCGGCATCATGCAAAACCATGGCCAATACCGAAACAGGAGCAAGAACAGACATGCAGATCGCCGTGAGTGACCTGGCCTTTCATCACCGGCTGGGGAAATTGCTGGAACAACTGGGAGAGCCACGCTTCTGGCCGGTGCTGGCCAGCTTTCTGGGCGAGATTGCCACCTTCGATACCTGGGTGGTGCTGCTGTTTCAGGCCAATCAGCCACCGCTGATCCTGGCGGACCATGCTGCCAACCTGGCCGCGGACGACCTGTTTGCCGACTACCGCGCCGGGCTGTACCGCATCGACCCCTTCTACGCCTTCAGCCAGCAAAACCCGATGCCCGGCCTGTATCGTCTGGATGATGTGGCACCGGATTCCTTCCGTGACACCGAATACTACCGCCAGTATTTCAGCCGCAATGTCGGGGAAGACGAGCTGCAATTCCTGCTGCCCATTGCCGGCCAGGGCGTGCTGTCTCTGTCGCTGGCCAGCCGTCAGCGCTTCAGTGCCAGCGAGATTGGCAGCTGCCAGTTATTCAGCCCATGGCTGCTGACTTTGCTACGCAAGGCATGGCAATTTGACACCAGCCTGATCGAACAGCAGCACAACAACCCGGGGGAACGCCAGTCAAGGCTGGAAGATGCCTTGCGCCAGCGCGGCAATCCGCAACTGACCGAGCGTGAGGTGCAAGTCGCCCTGCTGATTCTGGCCGGGCACTCCACCAAGGCCATTGCCCGTGAACTGGGTATTTCACTGGATACCGCCAAAGTGCACCGGCGCAATCTGTACGCCAAGCTGGGCGTCAGTCAGCAGGCCGGCTTGTTTCTGCTGTTTGCCGCCCCGGATGGCACACCCAATACCTCGCGCGCCCCAAAATATTAGATTCCCTTTTATTTTCAATTGCTTGATCAATTCAAGCATCAAAAAACAGCAAGAATGCCACACTAAAACCCGGCATTTTCACATTGGCATTGCCAAGTCATTTGAATTTGTACACAATCAATTCAACGCAAGCGAAACAGGAAGGGCCAAGATGGCACAAGGAGGCAAACGAGATGGTGCCGGACGCAAATCGGCATTCGGTGGTGACAAAACCGTAGCCATGCGTGTGCCGGAACCCTTGCGGCCACTGCTGGAAAACTGGCTGGCTGAATATCGCCAGTTGCGTACGGTGCGCACTGCCGACACACAGGATATCCGCACCCTGTCGGAAACCCTCAGCCAGTTATCGCTACCGTTGTTTGCCAGCCGTGTACCTGCCGGTTCGCCCGTTGCCGCTGATGACCTGAAAGAAGCCGACATCGACCTGAATGCCCATCTGGTCAGCCACCCTGCCAGTACCTTCATGGTGACGGTGAAAGGCGACTCGATGATCAACGCCGGCATTCACGATGGCGACCTGTTGATTGTCGACCGCGCCCTGCCAGCACGCAGCGGCAAGGTGGTGGTAGCGGTCATCAACGGCGAGCTTACCGTCAAGCGGCTGGAAAAAACGGCAAGCGGCCTGTTCCTGATGCCGGAGAACCCGGCTTACTCGCCAATCGAAGTGCCGGAAGAAGCGGCATTGTTTATCTGGGGTGTGGTGACCAACGTCATTCACCCGGTCTCGTAAAGGAGCGCATGATGCAAATCGATGAAAGCCTGATCAAGATGAAGTTCATGGACTGGCGCCGTCTGCCGCGTGCTTTTCGTGAAGTCCGCGCCGGACAACCGCAGGTGCTGGTATCTCGCACTGGTCGCAGCTACTTTGTCCCGGTGCAGTTCGTCTAGCCCTGCTCACCCAGGCAAGTTACAGCCCCCTCACAGGGCAACACCATCAGACCAGCATGCCTGGTCTGATTTCATTTGGTTTACTCCCAGCGACAGCCCCGCTCTCATCGGTCAGATTGGCGTCATGGGGCTGACTGGATCATCCTGATGGCCATGCAGGCAAAAAAAACCCTCCCGCAAGGGGAGGGATTAACAGGGTATCGGGGAAGTGTAACGACCGGAAGCTGAGGGCAGCCGGTCATACAGCGCCTGGATCCATACCAAGAACCAAGCACGTTTTCATCCTAACGTTTGCACCTGGCATTGGCTATGGGTGGATTTACTTAACAGACATATCTCGCATTACTCTCAGAATATTCTCAGCAGAAGTTTCACGGCGAATCACTTCGAAAAAGTCACCCGCCTCCGGGTAGGTTTTCTTCAACTGCCCCAGCCACTGCTTGAGCCGTGCCGGTGGGTAGCGCGACTCCCCGGCTTCGGTAAAGCACTGCTGGTAGAAATCCAGCAACCATCCCATCAGGGCCTGCCAGGCCATGGGCGTGTCGGATTGATCGCCCGCAATGCGCAGTGCCAGGTCGGGCGCGGCAATCAGCCCCCGGCCAATCATTACCCGCTCACAGCCGCTTTGCGCCCGGATGGCATGGTAATCCGCCACGGTCCATACCTCGCCATTGGCAATCACCGGCACCGTGACATGCTCCCGGATACGGGCAATCCAGTCCCAGTGGGCAGGTGGCTTGTACCCTTCCACCTTGGTACGCGCATGTACCACCAGTTCGGCCGCCCCGGCACTTGCCAAGGCAGCAGCGCAGTCCAGCGCCAGGCTCTTGTCCTCATAACCCAGCCGCATCTTGGCGGTTACCGGTATCTCGGCCGGAACAGCCGCCCTCACCTGCCTGACAATGGCGTGCAGCAGTTCCGGCTCGGTCAGCAGTACCGCCCCGCCACGATGACGATTGACCGTGGGTGCCGGGCAGCCAAAGTTCAGGTCCACCCCCGGCGCACCCAGGCTGGCCACCTTGGCGGCATTTTCCGCCAGACAGACCGGGTCTGAACCCAACAACTGCACCCGCACTGTTGTTCCGGCGCGGGTTTTGCCTTCGTTCAGCAATTCCGGTGCCAGACGGTGAAAAGTACGGGTGGGCAACAGCACATTGGTGACCCGGACAAATTCGGTTACACACAAGTCGATACCGCCCAGACGGGTCAGTACATCCCGCATGATGGGGTCAACCAGACCCTCCATCGGGGCCAGCATCAGATTCATGACTTAACCTGCTGAAAAAAGGGCGCTATTGTAACGGAATCACTGCCCGGGAGCGAATGCATGACCTTGAAGATCAGCCTTGTCACCCCACACCAGCTTGAACGCTGCCTGCCGCTGTTTCAGGCTTATCTGGCTTTTTATCATGTGCAGCAAAGCGATGCAGATTGCCTGCAGTTTCTCGAAGCCCGCATACGCCAGCACGAGGCCTGCCTGTGGCTGGCGGAGGATGCTGGTATTGCGGTCGGCTTTGCCTTGATGTATCCCGGCTTCAATTCGCTGACGCTTAAACCCAACTGGCTGCTGCACGACCTTTATGTCGCGCCGGACTACCGCGGCAGCGGTGTCAGCAAGCAGCTGCTACAAACCTGTCAAGCCCATGTCATCAGCCTGGGTGGTGGCGACATCATGCTGCAAACCGCCCACGACAACACCCGGGCACAGCGACTGTACGAGCGTAACGGCTTTGTGCTGGATACCGAATTCCGGGTGTATTACTGGGATGGCAAGAACACTTGACCACACTGCCCGGCAGCGCCATGCTGGCGGCCCAGCAGAAACCGACAAGGAACACAGATGGACATTCCACGCGGCATTTATCGCCATTACCGGGGCAATCTTTACGAAGTGCTCGGGCTGGGTCTGCATTCTGAAACACATGAACCCATGGTGGCCTATCGCGCGCTCTATGGCGATTATCAACTGTGGACACGCCCTGCCGGCATGTTCCTGGAAACCGTCATTCACGAAGGCGAGAGCCGGCCACGCTTCTCACCCGTCAAACTGTTCTAGCCACACAATTCATGCGTATTTACCGTACCGACCAGTTTGCCCTGCCGCTGCCGGAAGGCCACCGTTTCCCGGCTGAAAAATACCAGTTGCTGGCCACCGCCGTGGCGCAATTTGCCGCCCCGCTGATGGAGGAAGCCCCGGCGGTCAGCGCATGGGAACTGCAACAGGCACATGCAGCAGACTATGTCGCCCAGGTGCTGGATGGCAGCCTGCCGCCACGCGCCTGGCGTGAAATCGGCCTGCCATGGTCGCCGCAACTGGTGGAGCGCTCGCGCCGCTCGGTCGGTGCCACGGTTGCCGCCGCCCGCACCGCCTTGCTGCAAGGTTGCGGGGTGAACCTGGCCGGGGGAACCCACCATGCCTATCACGATAAGGGCAGCGGTTTTTGCGTGTTCAATGATGTTGCCGTGGCCTCGCGCCTGCTGTTGCAAGAAGGCCTGGTACGCCGCATTCTGGTGCTGGATCTGGATGTTCATCAGGGCAATGGCACGGCCGCCATTTTCCGCGATGAACCACGCGTGTTCACTTTCTCCATGCATGGCGAGAAGAACTTCCCCTTCCGCAAGGAAGCCAGTTCGCTGGATATCGACCTTCCCGACCAGACCAATGACGCCAGCTACCTCGCCCTGCTGCAACGGCACCTGCCCGCGCTATTGCAACAACAGCCCGATATCGTGTTTTACCTGGCCGGTGCCGACCCTTATGCCGGTGACCGGCTGGGCAAGCTGGCACTGAGCAAGGCGGGTTTGCTGCAACGCGACCAGCTGGTCATGCAGCAAGTACGGGACAGCGGTGCCGCACTGGTCATCACCATGGCCGGAGGCTATGCCAACCCGATCAGCGACACGGTGGAAATCCAGACCAATACCGTCGCTGCCGCGTACCAGCTATTTGGCTCAGGCGTGTAAGATTCCCCCGCCAGCCCCGACGAAACAGCGTACCTACCCCCATAAAATGGAGAGCGCAATGAACACAGCCACCCTGGCAGGCGGATGTTTCTGGTGTACCGAGAGTATTTTTCTCGCCCTCAACGGGGTAAGCCAGGTGCAATCCGGTTATATCGGCGGGCAGACGCCCAACCCTGACTATCGCAGCGTCTGCTCTGGCCACACCGGCCATGCCGAAGCAGTGCAGATCCGCTTTGACCCGGCCATCATCAGTTATCGTCAGTTGTTGCAGGTATTTTTTGCCACCCACGACCCCACCACCCTGAACCGACAGGGGCATGATGTGGGCAGCCAGTACCGCTCCGCCGTCTTTTATCATGATGCCGAACAGCTGGACACAGCCAGGGGCGTGATCGCCGAACTGGAGCAACAACATATTTTCACCAGCCCCATCGTCACCACGCTGGAGCCGGCCAGCCAGTTTTATCCGGCTGAGGACTACCATCAGCAATACTTTGCCCGTAACACCGGGCAACCATACTGCCAGGCTGTCATTCAGCCCAAGCAGCTGAAGCTGCGACGCCAGTTTGCCGACTGGCTGAAACCATGACGATACTGGCCCGGCGACATCAAACCGCCGATAAAGTATCGCCATGACAGCAGTCCGTGCAGCCAGCCAGCCATTATGCTGATAACATTCGCGCTGGCTGGCGCTGCTTGCGGCATTGCAACAAGCAAGCAATACCGGCAGCACATGCCGGCAAAAGGCAGACCGGACAAGGCGGTCACGGGTATCATGGAGCGCATTGACTTCGGGAGCTGCCCTTACCCGGTCGCCATGCCCCGCCACAAGCACACGAACCCGGCAAGACCACCCATGCTTCCCGTTGCTGACAGCCAGACAGGCAACGGGCCTGGCCTTGCCGTATCTGGCATATAAACAGCAATCGCTGTTGCAGGAGATGACCGTTAATGAAGTACATGATGCCCACCGTTTTCATTGTGGATGACGACCCGGCCGTACGCGACTCACTGGCCTTGCTGATCATGGCCCAGGGCATGCGCACGGTGACCTTCGCCAGCGCCATGGAATTCCTTGAAACCTATACCGAAGGTGAAATCGGCTGCATGGTGCTGGATATCCGCATGCCGCAGATCACCGGCCTTGCCCTGCAGGAAAAACTGGTAGAACGCGGCCTGTCCATTCCCATTGTCTTCGTCACCGGCCATGGTGATATCGAACAGTGCCGCCGCGCCTTCCAGTCCGGTGCCATTGACTTCCTGACCAAGCCCATCGACCAGAACCGCCTGATCGACAGCCTGCGCAAGGGCATACGCCTGAGCATCCAGCAACAGCAGCAGGATGAAGAAACCCAGGAAGTGATGAACCAGCTGGCCCGCATCAGCGGCCGTGAGCGTGAAGTGCTGGAACTGGTAGCCGACGGCCTGTCCAGCAAGGAAATCGCTCGCCAGCTGGACCTGTCGCCGCGCACCATCGAAGTACACCGTGCCAACCTGTTCAGCAAGCTGGGGGTGGATTCGCTGGCCGACCTGATCCGCTTCTACCTGAAGGCACTGGAAGCCACCGGCAAAAAACGCAGCGACGAGTCTTTTTTGAACGAAACCGCCCCAAGGCAGTAGAATCGCCCACATGGAACGACTGTTCAAACATGTCTGCCTGGTGGCAAGACACAGCAAACCGCAAGTGGTGGAATCGCTGCGCACCCTGGCCGATCATCTGGCCGCTGCCGGCGTCACCGTGTTCGTGGACAAGGAAAGCGCCACCCCGGCCGAAGCCGGGCCCCATCAGCTGATCGAACGCAGCGACATGGGCAAGCTGGCCGATCTCGTCATCGTGCTGGGCGGGGACGGCACCATGCTGTCCATCGCCCGCCAGCTGGCACCCTATCGCGTGCCGCTGGTCGGCATCAACCAGGGCCGACTGGGCTTCATGACCGACATTCCGCGTCATGAAATGCTGGAAGCCATCGACGCCATCCTGGGCGGCAATTTCGTGCCGGAAAACCGCATCCTGCTGCAAGCATCGGTGATTCGCGAAGACGCCGAAGTGGCCAATGCGCTGGCCTTCAACGACATCGTGTTCAGCCGTGGTGCCGTGGGCTCGATGATCGAATTCGAAGTCTTCATCGACAACCAGTTTGTCTACAGCCAGCGCTCGGACGGCCTGATTGTCTCCACCCCCACCGGCTCCACTGCCTACTCGCTGGCCGCTGGCGGCCCCATCCTGCACCCCACGCTGCAGGCGATTGCACTGGTGCCCATCTGCCCGCAGTCGCTCAACAACCGCCCCATTGCGGTGAATGACTCCTGCGAAGTGGAATTCATGCTGACCCGCGGCCTGGACGCGCGCGTACACTTTGACGGCCAGTCGCATTGCGACCTGATGGAAATGGACCGCGTGCTGATCCGCCGTTACCGCAACCCGCTGCGCATCCTGCACCCGGTGGGCTACAACTACTACGACATGCTGCGCCACAAGCTCCACTGGGGCGAGCGCCTGCTCTGACACGCACACACCATGCTGCTATCCCTACTGGTCAAAGACTTTGTCATCGTTGACAGCATTGCGCTGGACTTCTCCCCCGGGTTTACCGTACTGACCGGTGAAACCGGGGCAGGCAAATCCATTCTGCTGGATGCCCTGGGCCTGTTGCTGGGCGACCGCGCCGAAGGCTCGCTGGTACGCGAAGGGGCCGAACGCGCCGAAATCAGCGCCGAATTCGACAGCCGCCAGCGTCCGGAAATCAAGGCCTGGTTACAGGAAAACGCCCTGTCCGGCGACGACGACATCGTGCTGATCCGCCGCGTACTGGACAAATCCGGCCGCTCGCGCAGCTTCATCAACGGCCAGCCCGCCACCCTGGCCCAGCTCAAGCTGCTGGGCGAGTTTCTGGTGGACATCCACGGCCAGCACGCCCATCAATCGCTGGTGAAAGCCGAAGCCCAGCGCGAACTGCTGGATGCCTACGCCGGTTGCAGTTCGCTGGCCCGTGAAGTGCATCAGGCCTGGCAGGAATGGCAAGCCGCCCGCAAGGCACGCAGTGATGCCGACAAGCTGTCGCGCGAATCCGAAGTGGAACGCGAACGACTCACCTGGCAAATCAACGAACTGACCGAACTGGGCCTGCAACAGGACGAATGGGCCGGGCTCAACCAGAGCCACTCCCGCCTGGCCAATGCCGCCGAGCTGGTACAAAGCGCGCAGTACGCGGTGGATACCCTGTCCGAGATGGAGGGCAACTGCCTGTCCGTGCTCACCCAGGTACAAAGCCGACTGAGCAAGCTGGCCAACCTCGACCCACGGCTGGCCGACACCCTGTCCCTGCTGGACTCAGTGGACGCCGAATTGCGCGAAGTGGTGTACAGCCTGCGCGACTACGCCAGCGACATCGACGAAGACCCGGGCCAGCTGCAACAAGTGGAAAGCCGCATCGACAGCCTGATGAGCATGGCGCGCAAATACCGCGTGCAACCGCAGGAACTGCCGCTCAAGCTGGCCGACTGGCAAGCCCAGCTGGCCGCGCTGGAGGCCTCCACCGACAGCGAAGCCCTGGCGCTGGCCGAAACCGCCAGCCTGTCGCGCTACCGCACCCTGGCCGAAGCTCTGTCCGGCAAACGCCGCCAGGCCGCCAGCGAACTGTCCGCCCGCATCAGCAAGGAAATGCAGCAACTGGCGATGAGCAGCGCCCGTTTCGCCATCGAACTGGCCGCCCTGGCCGAGCCCGGCGCGCACGGCCTGGAATCCATCGAATACCTGGTAGCCGCCAACGCCGGCACCAGCCTGCGCCCGCTGGCCAAGGTAGCCTCCGGTGGCGAGCTGTCCCGCATCAGCCTGGCCATGCAAGTAGTAATCAGCCAGGTGGCCAGCGTGCCAACACTGATTTTTGACGAAGTGGATGTCGGCATTGGCGGGCGCGTGGCCGAAGTCATCGGCCACATGCTCAAGCAACTGGGCCAGCGTTATCAGGTGCTGTGCATCACCCACCTGCCCCAGGTGGCCTCCTGCGGCGAACAGCACTGGCAAGTCAGCAAGCGCGAGGAAAAGAAACGCGTGGTCAGCCGTATCACCCCGCTGGACGCCGAGCAACGCGTGCTGGAAATCGCCCGCATGCTGGGCGGTGCCGAGCTGACCCAGACCACCCGCCAGCACGCAGCAGAAATGCTGGAAATGAACCGCGCCACCCCCTAGTCAAAACGGCTTGGTGGGGTTATTATTGCGTCCTCTTCGCCAGACGTCATGGTCTTCGGCAAGAAACTGCGGAGGTTTGGGTGAGTGGTTTAAACCAGCAGTCTTGAAAACTGCCGACGGGAAACCGTCCGTGGGTTCGAATCCCACAGCCTCCGCCACCCCATATTTAGAGACCGTCACCTTCTGTCACCAAAAGGGCTGAAACCCTTGCAGAATGTGGCGGTTTCTTCATTCTGGCGCACCGCCACGCATCGACCATCATTTCATTTTGATGGTAATTTTGATGGTACGAATCACTGCGTGATGGTACGACCATGCCCAAGCCTTCCAGCCCCCTGACCGACACCGGCATACGCAACGCAAAGCCTGCTGACAAGATGTACAAACTCAGCGATGGCGCAGGACTAGCGCTGTGGATCTACCCCAATGGCCGAAAGGTTTGGCGCATTCAGTACCGCCGCCCTGCCGACGGCAAATTCGATACCATCACCTTTGGCCCGTACCCTCAAACCAGCCTGATTGCAGCCAGAGAACGACGCGACGCTGTACGCAGCATACTGCTGGCAGGGCAAGACCCAAAACGCACACCTGGCAGCGCCCCGGACAATACATTCAAATACGTTGCCCGGCAGTGGTGGGATCGCTGGCGTGAAACCGTGACACCAGGCTATGCAGACCAGGTGTGGCGTGTCCTTGAAGCCAACGTAATGAATACACTGGGTGACAAACCCGTCACGGAAATCAGCGCCAGAATGATTGTGGAAGCGCTGGAACCGATGGAAGCACGTGGCGCCCTGGAATACCTGCGCCGCGCCCGTCAAAACATCGCCATGATCTTTGGCTTTGCCCTTGCACGCGGCCTGACAGACAACAACCCGGCAGCAGGAATCACCTCTGCATTCCGCGCCCCCAAAAGCGCCCACTTCCGCGCCCTGCGCACGGAAGAAATCAACAAGTTGGCAGCCTTCTTCAACAGCGACCAGATTGGCATCCAGCTCAAGCTGCAAATGCGATGGCAATTACTCAACCTCAGCCGCCCCATTGAAGCAGCCGCAGCCCGCTGGGATGAAATCAACGACGGGGTATGGACAATACCAGGTCACAAAATGAAGCGCAGGCGTGACCATCTGATACCGCTTGCCCGGCAAAGCATGGCTTTGCTGGCATCATTACGCCCCATCAGCGGGCATCAATCATACCTGTTCCCGCATCGCCCCCACCCGGATCAGCACGCCAGCGAGAGCGCCCCCAATGTCGCACTGAAGCGACTGGCCATCCCGACAACGGCACATGGCCTCCGGGCGCTCGCCTCAACCACACTGCATGAAAGCGGCCTGTTCAACACTGACGTCATTGAACTGGCGCTGTCCCATGTGGAGCAGAACAAAGTCAAAGCTGCCTACAACCGCGCAGAGTACCTGCCACAACGCCAGGAACTGCTGCAATGGTGGGCAGACTTCATTGATGAAAATGTAGGCCCTTGGCCGCAAAAGCAGACAAACCCAGAAAGCCATAATTGGTAACAGCCCCAGCCAACTTGGCACAAAACATGGAAAGGCTGCTGCACTACACAAGCGATAGCGCAAACAAAACGCAGCCCGCAGGCTGCGTCAGTCCAGCACCATCAGACAAGCCCTAGCCCGTTACAGCCCAGGCCAGCTCCGCCCCATGCTGCTGCATCAGGCACAAAATCGCCGGCATGGCCGCGCCCAGGGCTGCGGCAGAGGGAAAGCGCAAGGTCGCCAGGTAAGCCTCACCCTACCCAGCCGGTAGCGCGGCAGCAGCAGCGGGTGTCACCACCGGCAAATGCCTTGTCGGAGCCTTCGCCCGGCCCCCCATGCTTAAAAGCTGGGCAAGCGATACTTGAAGCTGCTTCCCATCAAATGAATGCCGAACATCGAAAACGGCACCATAAACACCATGCCTTCCAGAAAGTGCATGCCGTCATGATCACCCGTCGCAATGTACACCACCAGATTGGCGAACATGGCGTTGGAGCCCACTTTCTGAAACAGCTCTCCCCAGCCCATATTCCCTTCATAGTCCGTGCCTTTGGCAAAGCGCTGCACCACGCACATCGCCAGAAACGCGACAACCACACAGGCCAGCCCAAACTGCCAGCCAACCGGCGAACTCAGATTCCGCCCCCAAAAGCCGAACGTCCCCAGCAGGCTGATCAACTGATAAGCCGATTCCAGCCTGAACTTATGCTGCACACCATTGATACGCATTGCTCTACGCCAATCAAATAAACAAGGGCGCAAGATAGCACATAGGCATGCAGCAAAACATCCCCGCACGCAACAAAAAACGCAGCCCGCAGGCTGCGTCATTCCTACATCACCAAGCCAAGCCCTAACCCACCCTCGCCCCCGCCAGCTCCGCCCCGTGCTGCTGCATCAAGGCCAGGATCACCGGCATGGCCGCGCCCAGTGCAGCGGCGGACGGAAAGCGTAGCGTCGCCAGGTAAGCCTCATCCGACGGCACGGCCAACTGGGTTGATGGCGGCGCAGCCAGCGCAGGCACGGCAGCAGGCGCCGCAGGCCCGCCACCCTCCAGCCACTGCCGCAGCTTCAGCCGCGCCGGGTCGGCAATCGACGGCGGCAGCATGGCCAGATGCGCCTCCACGCCCTCCAGCGTCCAGATGGTCAGCTTGCGCCCACCACGCCGGGTAAACACCCCGGTGCTGATGTTATCCAGAGTGAAGTTGCGCAGCGGCTCCCCGCTCAGACTGAAATACTCCACCCCCACCCGAAAGCGGCCCGGCCGCAAATGGCGATTGCTGTACAACGTGTCCTTGCACACCGCCAGCAGCCGCTCCAGCTGCTGATTGGTAAACACCACCGCGCCATTGAAACGGGCACAACCCGGCGGCACCGCATCCGCCACCGGCAAAGCCGCCGCCCCGGCCAGCTGCAAGGCGCGCTGCTCGCAAGCGATAAAGTACAACCGCGCCTGCCTGCCCTTATCGTTGCGCTCCACCATCGCCAACTCCTTGGCCATGGACAGCGAGATCATGTAATCCTTGCGGTTATGACCGCCCTGCACTTTGCTCGCCGAAACGGGCGAGCAAACAAAGTCCTTGTTTTCAATGAATTTATATTGCGCGACGCGATCCTTCAGCCAGTTAGAGAAATCCTTCCCCACTTGCAGAAACGCATGCAACTCACGTGCATTCACTGCGGGCAGCAAGGCGCATCGCCAATCTGGAAATCCACCACCGGAATCAAGGCCTGCATGGTCACGCCCTCCCCGATACGGTTGATCCGTCTGGCAGCACAGGCCAGGCGCAGCCCACCTCCTCTGCCTGCACATTGATGCAGTTCTGGATGTCGTCGGCCCGGCCCTGAATGGCGCGCAGCACAGTGCCGACGATATCGCGGTGCAAAGGCTCGGTTGCCTGATGCAGAAACACCTCGGCGCAACGCGCCATGGCGGCAATCTGGCCGAAGCCTTCCTGCGACAGGCAGTCCGCCTCGACGGCGTGGCGCAAGTCACGGATGGCGGGATGATCGGGAGAAATGGAAAGGGATTGAGCGGTCATGGCTACATCCTTCTAGTGCTTTTGAGTTTGCCCCTTTTGAGAGGGCGGCCGGGTGCTCAAAACCGCTAGAAGTCGGCGGGCGTATTCCCCTTACGGGTCTTGTATTAGCCGCACACCCGGCCATAGGCGGGAATTATCCTGCATACTCGGACAATACGAAACCACAGGGCGCACAGACGCTGCCAGCCTGACGTGGGCAGCAACCGCTTCTAGCAAAAGGTGTTTTGAGCACCTGCCACCACTCTAGGTACTTGAGTAGCAAGGCGAAACTGACCGATAGACATGGTACAAATGAAACAGCCACCGAGTGGTGGCTGTTGTTTACGCCGGCTTTTTAATTAATATTACTATTTAAAAATTTCAACAACTAATCATGCTCGTCATTTTTAACCAATCCAGATAGTGCCACTATTAAAATAGAGCTAGATATCCATCCAAACAATATCTCAACCCAAATCCACCCTCGGATGAAATAATTATACATACCATTTCTAAAAAAATGCAAAACAATGTCGTCACTTATTTCGCCAACAAACGGCGCCCAATCATGACCTTGCTGCAAGTCAACGACGGGTAAAATTAAATTTAGCGAATACATTGTTGGACTAAATGTTGTAAATTCACCTGGCAATTCCTTGCACAGATACCAATTATTAAAACTTGAATATTTACCTACATCTGCATTCTTTATTTTATAACCAGGGCTACAGTGCTCATATTTTGGGTTGTTAAATATCAGCGGATTTGATGGGGCAAAAATGCCATCACTTGCAGCCTTAGCATAGATTAGAGCAGACAAAACCCACATTGCGGCAACATATTTTATTACACGAAGTGGAAAATAGCCATAACCAGAGAATGCTCCATAGATGAAATGCACCCACCAGTTTGCACTTGTAATTTTTCCAAATTGACCACATATTCTCTTCTGCTCCTGAAATGCAACTCCAACCTCTTTGGCTGACTCATAATGACCCATTTCCTTTAGTGCATTAATTAGCACGACCCATGGCCCCGGTTTAAATTTAGTAATATCATCAACATCTCTCTGCTTCTTTAACCACAAAATACGCTCCGAGGCAACTGCCTTTGCTTCTCCGTCAAGAGTTTCGTACACAAATCCGTCAACATCTATTCTGGATGAAGGCCATGACTCGTTAGTATCTGTCTCTTATACACATCTGACGCTGCCGACGAACAGTAAGATGTGTAGTTGTCGGTGGGGGCCGTATCAGTAAAAGAGTGGGGTGGGGGGGGGGGGGGGGGGGGGGGGGGGGGGGGGGGGGGGGGGGGGGGGGGGGGGGGGGGGGGGGGG
>NZ_JAELUD010000159.1:0-585 GCF_016429185.1 Aquitalea sp. ASV11 | reverse complement strand
GAAAAATCCTCACAAGTAAAAAGAGCTCCTGCCGTATGGGTTCAAACCAATTACTCGTTTTGACACACCATCGGATCAAGCTGATACGTACTGAACAAATAGGGGGAACAGGCGAAAATACTCAACTACTCAAGCAGCGCACACTTCGCCTTAACGAATCTAGCAACTTAAATAAAAACCACGGCGTATCAATTTTTTTGGAAACAATATGCAGATCTGCCACACCCAATGCCAAAGAAAAACATTTAAAAATCACAACACAATCCATTGGAGTGCTATCGCCACCTTGATAGCATATTTACTTGATTAACACAGCAATTCAAACAGGAGGAAAATATCAAACACACTTTATTTTAAAAATTAGAAAATAATTCATCCAAACACTCAACTTCGCAAAGGTATTTATATGAACATCATTTTCAGCCGCATCTGGAATGCACAGAAAAAATGCTGGGTTGCCTGCAGTGAGAAGGCAAAAGCTTGCAGAAAAACGGGAAGTATTAGCCGTTCCCAGCTGTATTTACTAACTGCAATTAGTGCCATCTCGACACCAGCAGAATTTGCTCTTCCCTCTGGTGTATCTAT
>NZ_JAELUD010000158.1:0-607 GCF_016429185.1 Aquitalea sp. ASV11 | reverse complement strand
AACCCATTATCACCCAAATAGATAAATATGCGGAAATGGAATTTCAAAATGAAGACAGAACCATTAAAGACAAGGGCGACTATTATGATCAAACTATTGAAAAACAAGTTAATTCCATTTCAATGACGCTATCCGGTGGCGGAGCCAATCTGATTGCAGATCGATCGATAAGTAATTTCGCTATCACATACACCACAGGCAGAGTTGCCGTACACAGTCCAATATGGGATAAGTTTTATCAGGAAAGTAGAAGATTCCAGGGTGTGTTTAGCAAAATAGTCGTCAATGGAAACGTATCAAAGTGGTTTAACAATAAATTCAGTGTGTTTGGTCAGGCCTATGCTCAGCTGGCTGATAAAAACCTGGAGTCTTCGGAGAAAATCGGCTTAGGCGGCCCATATGGAGTAAGAGCTTACTCAAGCAGCGACGACTCCGGCGATATCGGCTTCATTACCAATATCGAGTTACGCTATGCAATAACCCCGAAAACTCTGATATCAGGATTTTATGATTATGGAAGAATTCGTTTAAATAAAAATGGCTGGGGTAAAAATAACCCGTTTATTCAACGTGCAGCCACAGGGATAGCCTTGGAATGGTCAACCAC
>NZ_JAELUD010000157.1:0-618 GCF_016429185.1 Aquitalea sp. ASV11 | reverse complement strand
TCCTCGCTGTCCGGCAGCTCCAACCAGAAGCTCGGCCAGTCGGTGGGTGTGGATGAGTATGTATCCAAGTTCGAAGCCCAGAAGCTGTCGATGAAGTTGCGCGAAATGCTCAAGCTGACCAACAACTAAACCAGAACAGTCTTCATCCGGGAGAGGTATTCATATGTCAGCCACTGACGCATCCCTGCTTGCCAGCGTGGACGCCCGCACCAAGCTTGCCGGCTCCAACAAGATGGAAATCCTGCTGTTTTCGCTGGGTACCCGCGAAACCTTCGGCATCAATGTATTCAAGGTGCGCGAGGTGTCGCAGACCCCCGCCATCACCAAAACCCCCAACATGCCGTTTGGCGTGCAGGGCGTGCTGTCGTTGCGCGGCAATATCATTCCGGTGATTTCGCTGGCCCGTTTTGTCGGTTCCGAGCAAAGCGGCCGCAAGTTCGACACCATGATCGTCACCGAATTCAACAAGAGTACCCAGGCTTTCCTGGTGGATTCGGTGGACCGCATCATCCGGGTGGACTGGGACCGCGTGCGCGCCCCGGAAAACATGATGAACAGCAGCGCCACCAACTCCAACCTGATCACCGCCATCACCGAGCTGGAAGACGGCAAGCTGGT
>NZ_JAELUD010000156.1:0-629 GCF_016429185.1 Aquitalea sp. ASV11 | reverse complement strand
GTTGAAGGCATGGTCAGCCTGCGTGGCTCGCTGGTCCCGGTCATCGACCTGGCCAAGTACGCCGGCATCGTCACCAGCAACAAGCCCGAAATCATGATCGTCACCGAGTACAACGGCCACACCCAGGGCTTCCTGGTCGAGGCGGTTGATACCATCCTGCGCCTCGATTGGTCTGCCATGCGCGTCCCGCCGGACATGATCACCAACCGCATGGCCGGCCTCGTCACCGCCGTCACCGAGCTGGATCAGGGCACGCTGGTGATGATGATGGACGTGGAAAAAGTGCTGGCGGAAACCTCGCTGGTGGATGACTCCCACCACTTCATCAATATCGAGCCGGTGAAAGAAGAACGCATGATCTTCTTCACCGACGATTCCGCCGTCGCCCGCAAGCAGATCGAGCGCACGCTGGATGCCATGCAGGTGAAATACGCCTATGCCATCAACGGCATGCGCGCCTGGGAAGAGCTGCAAAAAATGGCCATGCAGGCCGAACTCTCCGGCAAGCGCCTGAACGAAACCCTGCATCTGGTGCTGACCGATGTGGAAATGCCGGAAATGGACGGCTACATGCTGACCAAGCTGATCAAGAGCGACCCGCGCTTTGCCGGCATTCCGGTGCTGATGCA
>NZ_JAELUD010000155.1:0-680 GCF_016429185.1 Aquitalea sp. ASV11 | reverse complement strand
TGGTGATTGGTGCCAAGCTGGGCATGGACGTGCGCATCGGCGCCCCGAAACACCTGTGGCCGACCGACGAACTGGTGGCCGAATGCCGTGAAATCGCCACCCGCACCGGCGCCCGCATCACCCTGACCGAAGATGCTGCCGCAGCCGTCAAGGGCACCGACTTCATCCACACCGACGTCTGGGTATCGATGGGCGAACCGGCCGAAGTGTGGGCCGAACGCATCCGCCTGCTCAAGCCCTACCAGGTGAATGCCGCCCTGATGGCTGCTGCACAGAACCCGCAAGTCAAGTTCATGCACTGCCTGCCGGCCTACCACAACAGCGAAACCAAGGTGGGCAAGGAAATTGCCGCCCAGTACCCGGACCTGGCCAATGGCATTGAAGTGACCGAAGACGTGTTCGAAAGCGAAGCCTGCATTGCCTTCGAGCAAGCCGAGAACCGCATGCACACCATCAAGGCCATTCTGGTCGCTACGCTGGGTGACTGATCGTCAGGCTCCGCAGCAAAGCCCTGCGGCCTTGCCACACCGCCAGTGATCGCAGTCAGACCGCAACACCGCTTCACCCACCACGACGACACCCCCTTGAAGTCGTGGCGGCGGAATCCGCTCCCCCTCACTCAGGCGGATTCCACCCTCCGGCAGGTCATCCCCCGGTGACCTGCCGCCCCATCCGACACA
>NZ_JAELUD010000154.1:0-683 GCF_016429185.1 Aquitalea sp. ASV11 | reverse complement strand
CCCCCCCCCCCCCCCCCCCCCCCCCCCCCCCCCCCCCCCCCCCCCCCCCCCCCCCCCCCCCCCCCCCCCCCCCCCCCCCCCCCCCCCCCCCCCCCCCCCCCACTTTTTTGCGTTCGTCTCGTGGGCTCGGAGATGTGTATAAGAGACAGGTGTATAAGAGACAGACCCAGGATCACCCATGCTGCAACTACTCTTTGGGTTTCTCTCCTTCGCCTACTTGATGCTACTAGGCGAACGACTCATACCAGGACTGTTTAATATTGACTTGAAATACGACAGATCTCGATGGCGGTTCAGCAGGATGCTTTCATCCCTACCGGACAACAAAATTTTGAGATTGGCCTCGCTGCCGTTTGTCGGATTTATTACGTTGCTCACACTGCCACTGTTTCTTGACTTCCCCTGCGCGCTCTTCGTAACCATAGGGATGGTGGTGATGTTTTTTGTTACCTGAAGCTATTTTTCTATTTGGAAAAGATGCGCGGGCTGATGCTCTGTGCTCAACACCTGTCTCTTATACACATCTGACGCTGCCGACGAACAGTAAGATGTGGGGGTGGGGGGGGGGGGGGGGGGGGGGTGGGGGGGGGGGGGGGGGGGGGGGGGGGGGGGGGGGGGGGGGGGGGGGGGGGGGGGGGGGGGGGGGGGGGGGGGGGGGGGGGGGGGGGGGGGGGGGGGGGGGG
>NZ_JAELUD010000152.1:0-791 GCF_016429185.1 Aquitalea sp. ASV11 | reverse complement strand
CCCAAGATGACGATTTGTCCCACTTGCAGAGTTAACTGCAGGTGTTTCATCTCGCCGTCTAATTAATTCGGCTTCTTCAGTTTGTTAAAGATCGGGCATTGTAAAAACAACGCAAACAGAAATTCACCCAGCAATAAAAATGCTGTGTGCGCTTTTGTTTGCACTGTAAGAATGGTGGAGGATGACGGGATCGAACCGACGACCCCCTGCTTGCAAAGCAGGTGCTCTCCCAACTGAGCTAATCCCCCTCTAAACCCGAAATACTGCGTTACATCGCTCCTCGTGTACATGATGTACACGTCGTCACGCTGCGCCTTGTCTTTCGGCTTTATTTTTTTATCCCAGACAGTATCTGAAATAAAAATGGATTATCCGTAGTGCTGCCTACAGCACCCAGATATAAACTGGTGGGTCTGGAAGGACTCGAACCTTCGACCCCTGCGTTATCAACACAGTGCTCTAACCAGCTGAGCTACAAACCCAGTTGACGCTTACACCGCAGTTTTGCGTCTGCGATGTTCTTCCGATCAAAATCGCGTCAATCAAGGCGTGGACCGACGTCGTGTACTTCATGTACACGAGGAGGTTCGCAACGCGGAGTGACGATGATTTTCATCGAAAGCTTTGCCCTATTTTCAGAACAACCGATAGGTTGTGAGTACTCGACGATCGCCTTCTCTAGAAAGGAGGTGATCCAGCCGCAGGTTCCCCTACGGCTACCTTGTTACGACTTCACCCCAGTCATGAATCCCACCGTGGTAAGCGGCCTCCTTACGGTTAGCCTACCCACT
>NZ_JAELUD010000151.1:0-849 GCF_016429185.1 Aquitalea sp. ASV11 | reverse complement strand
ACCTCCGCCTTCAACGTACGGTGAAACCGTTCATCCTTGCCATTGGTTTGCGGATGATAGGGCCGACTATGGCTGGTCCTGATGCCAAGCCGAATCAACCACAACTCCAAAGTCGTCAGTTGCCCCGGCTGTGCCGGTGAGCCCCATGGCGCACCGTTGTCAAAGTTCATGCGCACTGGCAGTCCATAACAGCGGAATGCCCTCGTTAGCAGGCGTTGCACCGTTTCGCTCTTCATGTTGCCGCACGCTTGCAAAATCACATTGAATCGCGAGCAATCATCCAGCACGGTCAGCGGCCAGCAACGGCCTTCCAAGGTGTCAAAGTAGCCTTTGAAATCGACCTGCCACAGCGCATTGGGCTGTTCGTGCTCAAATCGTATCCACGGCATTTGCTCGGGTGATCTTGGCGCAATCAGTTGATGGCGCTGCAAGATGCTATTGGCTGTGCTCGGTGCAATGCAGGCAAAACCGAGATCCTGCAAACGACGACTGATCTTGCGTCCACCCCATGCAGGATGAAGGCGTCGCAGATCGATCACCGCTTGCTCCAGCACATCTTCTGTTCTGGCGGGCTGATGATGCGGTCTGCGTGAACGATCCTCCAGCCCGGCCTTTCCTTCTTTGGCGTAACGGGCAATCCACTTGTAGGCGGTTTGGGGGCTGATACCGAAACGTCGACACAGCTCACGGCGATTAGCCCCCTCCTGATTCGCCAACAGAACAAACTCTTCTCTCAGATCCATGATGCTTTGGGCTTTCCAGGGCATGTTTATTCCGCGAGTGAAAGGTCTCGCGAAAGTGTCACCCATGTCCTCGCACACCTGTCAGCTATCTCTCCGGTCTATACAG
>NZ_JAELUD010000150.1:0-920 GCF_016429185.1 Aquitalea sp. ASV11 | reverse complement strand
CCCCCCCCCCCCCCCCCCCCCCTCTCCACCCCCCCCCCCCCCACCCCCAACCCCACATCTTACTGTTCGTCGGCAGCGTCAGATGTGTATAAGAGACAGATATTAGTCAGAAATACAGCAAATGCAAAAATTACTATTGCAACGCTTCATGCTCTCGGAAAGCAAGATGAATTAGTTGTCGACTATGCTGGAGGCTATGGTCTTCTGGTACGACACTTAAGAGATTATGGCATTGATGCGCGATGGTATGATCCATATTGCGCCAATCTTTTTGCAAAGGGCTTTGAATTCAAAAATGAAAATGCTTCTCTTGTGACGGCATTTGAAGTATTTGAACATTTTGTATACCCATGCAAAGAGATCGATAGCATTCTTAATGTCGCACCAAATATTTTGATATCAACAGAATTGATACCAACTCCAATTCCCGAGCAAAGGGACTGGTGGTACTATGGAGGTGAACATGGCCAGCACATTGGATTCTACAAAATTGAGACCTTACAATATATTGCAAATAAATTTAATAAGCATTTAATATCAGATGGACAGCGATACCACTTTTTATCAGAACATCCCATTTCAAATGGCATGTGGAACATAATGAAAAAAATTGCACTAAATGCACCATGGCTATTCACTAGAAAACTGAAATCAAAAACGTTACTAGACCACCGCAATTCTTCATCAAAATGAAAATAATTTTTGATCACAAAATTTTTATGCAACAAAAATACGGGGGGATTTCCCGTTACTTCGTATCGGTTGCATCTGAATTAAAAAAATTAAATCAAGATATTTCAATCATAGCGCCAATACATAGAAACAAATACCTCCAAGAATCAAAAAATTCCATAAATATATCAGGTAAATATTTTGAGAAATTTCTACCTAAAACAACGCCAATAATTACAGCAATTAAC
>NZ_JAELUD010000014.1:0-70020 GCF_016429185.1 Aquitalea sp. ASV11 | reverse complement strand
TCACCCGTTCGCCACTCGTCAGCGGAGCAAGCTCCCTGTTACCGTTCGACTTGCATGTGTAAAGCATGCCGCCAGCGTTCAATCTGAGCCAGGATCAAACTCTTCAGTTCAATCTCATAGCAAATTTCTGGCACGCAAGATCAAAGAAAATAACAAGTATTTCTTGTCTTGCAGTGCAAGTATTTGGCTTTCGCCAAGCACTCACACCTATCGGTTATTCTGTTTTTTAAAGAGCGGTGCAGGTCGCTGCGTTTCGTTTCCGTCGCTGCGTTGTCTGCTGAGGAGGCGAACTATACCGCCCTGACCTACCCTCGTCAACACTTTGTGCGAAGAAATCTGCAAGATTTGCCGGTGAAAAATGCAAGTCATTGATTTTAAACAAACCGACCAATCTCACGCGCTAAAGAGCATGGCGCAAGATGTAGCAGTCCCGGCTTTTGCTCATGATAATGGCGGCTTCCTAACCTTGCCCTGGCCTCCATCATGTCTGCTCCCACCTGGATTTTCGATCTCGACGACACGCTGCATCAGGCCAGCCTGGGTATCTTTGCCCATATCAGTCGCATGATGAACCTGTATATGGAGCGGCATCTGGATATGTCGGCGGAGGAGGCCCGGCAGTTGAGACTGCACTACTGGCATCGTTATGGTGCAACCCTGCAGGGACTGATGCGTCACCACGATGTGGATGCCGGACATTTCCTGCAGGAGACCCACGTGCTGGATGAGCTGTATCGCTGGCTGCAATGGGAACCCACACTGGCAGCAACTTTACGTACATTGCCAGGCCGGAAGATTGTGCTGTCCAACGGACCGCAACACTATATAGAAGGGCTGCTGCAAAAAATGGATATCCGCCTGCAGTTTACCGCCTGCTATGGCATGGAAAAAATGCACTTCCACCCAAAGCCTGACCGGCGTGGCTTTCGCTCTATGCTGCAGGCGGAGCGGCTTGATCCGGCGCACTGCATCATGGTGGAGGATTCTCTACCCAATCTGTACGCAGCAAAATCCCTCGGGATGCGTACGGTGTGGATCAGCCGCCAGAGCCGCAAACCGGCTTTTGTCGATGTGCGGGTCAACAAACTGAGCCAGCTACTGCGGCAACGCTGGTAGGCATTGCCGCAGGAAGCCTTACTGGCTTACCAGCGACCTTCAAAGAAGAAGCGCCGGTAGCGTTCCACCCAGGATGCGATGTGGTGACCGTTATCTTCCAGCCACTGCGGGTTGTAGTAGCTGTTGAGGTAGCGGTTGCCATCATCGCAGATCAGCGTGACCACTGAACCATGCCGTCCGTTACGGACCATGTCGCTGACCAGTTCACACACACCGAACAGATTGGTGCCGGTAGAACCGCCACACTTGCGCCCCATCACTTCTTCCAGGAAATGGATGGCGGCATAGCTGGCCACATTGGGTACGCGGATGACTTTATCGATAACGGTGGGGATGAAAGATGGTTCGACCCGCGGACGACCGATGCCTTCCACGCCGGAGCCACCTTCGCAGCGGCAGTCTGCGTTACCACTGTAATAGCTGTCGTAGAACACCGAGTTTTCCGGGTCGACAACGCAGATCTGCGTCGACAGTTTCTGATAGCGCACATAGCGGCCAAAAGTTGCTGATGTGCCGCCGGTTCCTGCACCACAGACAATCCACTCTGGCACCGGGTTTGGTTCCAGTTCCATCTGTTTGAAGATGGTGTCGGCAATATTATTGTTGCCACGCCAGTCTGTTGCACGTTCGGCATAGGTGAACTGATCCATGTAGTGGCCATTCAGCTCCTGCGCCAGGCGACGGGACTCTTCGTAGATGGTGGCCGGATCATCCACCAGATGACAGCGGCCACCGTAAAATTCGATGGCGCGGATTTTCTCTGCCGACGTGCCGCGTGGCATGACAGCGATGAAGGGCAGGCCCAGCAAGCGGGCAAAGTAGGCTTCCGAAACAGCGGTGCTGCCACTGGAAGCCTCGATGATGGTGGTGTTGTAGCGTATCCAGCCATTGCACAGGCCATACAGGAAGAGGGAACGCGCCAGGCGATGCTTCAGGCTGCCGGTTGGGTGGGTGGACTCATCCTTGAAATACAACTGGATTTGCGGCAAGGCCGGAATCTGCAGTGGTATCAGGTGCGTGTCGCTGGAACGGTTGAAATCTGCTTCGATCTTGCGAATGGCTGTGCTGGCCCAATTGCCCATTTTTATCTCCTGAATGCATAAATTTAGAATACATTATTCTATTGCACGGAAATAAAAAAGCGCCTCCACGAGGAGGCGCTTTCTTGCGGCAAAACAAGTTGCTTAGAACTTGGTACCGATACCCAGGCCTACGACCAGCGGGTCAATCTTCAGCGAGCCAACGGAAGAGCCATTGGATTGCAGGCTAACGTCAGTCTTCATCCAGATCTTTTTCACGTCAACGTTGACGAAGAAGCTCTTGCTGATCGGGAAGTCAGCACCGATTTGCAGGGCCGGACCGTAGCTGTTTTTCTTCACATTCAGGTCCAGACCGCTGTACTGCAGACCGTTATTGTAGAAACGGGTGTAGTTGATACCGGCACCTACATACGGACGGAATACGGTGCTTTCCGGAGTGAAGTGATATTGCAGGGTCACGGTCGGCGGCAGGGCGGAAACTTTACCCAGCGACGCATCGCCCGAAGCAGTGTGAGCGGTGATCTCATGACGGCTGGTACCCAGGATCAGTTCTGCACCAATGTTGTTGGTGATCATGTAGGTAAAGTCCAGTTCCGGCACGGTATCGTCTTTGGCATCAACACCGGTCAGGCCGACGGCTGTACCAACCGAGCCATTGCTCCAGGAAGAGGACGGATTCACGTTGATCACGCGGAAACGCGCGATGATGTCGCCTTGAGCGGCGAAGGCGCTAGCGGAAATCAGACCGATGGCCGCAGCCAGAGCAAGCTTTTTCATTTGTATTCTCCAAGAGTGTAGGCAAGTTCACGGTCTTGGGCTTCTACCGTAATTGACTTTCTAATAGGCCGGCAGTAGCTTGCGACGTTCATAGCGGAGGTTATCCAAACCTTCCGGTCAAAACTTTGCTTAAGATCATGAAACAGTCATGAAATATGCCGACCTGCGGGACTTTGTTGCTCAACTGGAACAGCAAGGCGAATTGAAAAGAATCGATGTACCGGTATCGCCACATCTGGAAATGACCGAAATCGGCGACCGGGTACTGAAAGCCGGTGGCCCGGCCCTGCTGTTCACGCAAGCCCGGCACGATACGCAGTCCTATTCGATTCCGGTACTGGCCAATCTGTTTGGCACACCCAAACGCGTTGCCATGGGCATGGGTGCCAGTGACGTCATGCAGCTGCGAGAAATCGGCAAGACCTTGGCTTATCTGAAAGAGCCGGAACCGCCAAAGGGGCTGCGTGAGGCCTGGGATAAGCTGCCCTTGCTCAAGCAGGTGTTGTCTATGGCGCCCAAGGTGGTGAGCAAGGCGCCATGTCAGCAGATTGTGTGGGAGGGTGACGATGTGGACTTGTCGCGCCTGCCCATCCAGCATTGCTGGCCGGGCGATGTGGCGCCGTTGATTACCTGGGGCCTGACGGTAACGCGCGGCCCGAACAAGAAGCGGCAGAACCTGGGCATCTACCGCCAGCAGGTGATCGGCAAAAACCGCGTCATCATGCGCTGGCTGGCCCACCGTGGCGGCGCGCTGGATTATCGTGAATTCCGCCAGCAGAACCCTGACAAGCCCTACCCGGTGGCCGTGGTGCTGGGCTGCGACCCGGCGACCATTCTGGGCGCTGTCACTCCGGTACCGGATACCTTGTCCGAATACCAGTTTGCCGGCTTGCTGCGCGGCAGTCGCACCGAGCTGGTGAAATGCATCGGCTCTGACCTGCAAGTGCCGGCACGGGCCGAGATTGTACTGGAAGGCCATATCCATCCCGATGACATGGCGCTGGAAGGCCCGTATGGCGACCATACCGGTTATTACAATGAGCAGGACTACTTCCCGGTATTTACCATCGACCGCATCACCATGCGCGAGAACCCCATCTATCACAGCACCTATACCGGCAAACCACCGGATGAGCCTGCGGTACTGGGCGTGGCACTGAACGAAGTATTCGTGCCCATCCTGCAAAAGCAGTTTCCGGAAATTGTCGATTTCTACTTGCCGCCGGAAGGCTGCAGCTATCGCATGGCGGTCATCAGTATCAAGAAACAATATCCCGGCCATGCCAAGCGCGTAATGATGGGTTGCTGGAGCTTCCTGCGCCAGTTCATGTACACCAAGTTCATCATCGTGGTGGATGACGATGTGGACTGCCGCGACTGGAAGGAAGTGATGTGGGCGATCACCACCCGCATGGATCCGGTACGCGACACCACACTGATCGAGCACACCCCGATTGACTACCTGGACTTTGCCAGTCCTGTGTCTGGCCTTGGCGGCAAGATGGGACTGGACGCCACCAACAAGATGCCGGGAGAAACCAATCGGGAATGGGGTGTTCCCATCATGATGGATGAAAGCGTCAAACAAAAAGTTGATGCTTTATGGGGTCAACTGGGACTTTAACTGACATGGCAGCCGGCTTACCTCACTGTCAGTCGGCAATGCCTGTTATCATCGCCGCGTCATTTAGTTACTGGAGTCATCATGTCTGATCTGCACAACCCCAATTCCGCCCAGCGCCTGAAGCGCCTGAACCATCGCCAGCGCAAGAAAATGCGTGTGGGCGAATACCGCGAGCTGGGTTTTCACCTGATCGCCACTATTGCCGCAGGTGTGGATGCAGATGCCCTGCTGGACGACTGGCTGAACTGCATTGATGAAGCTGCCATCAGCTTCGGCGGGCATTTCGATGGTAATGAAAGACTGGAAGGCGTGGTATTCCCGGTGGGCGAAGTTGCCATTACCGAAGAAATCCGTGCCAAGCTGGTTGCCTGGCTGCAAGACCGCAGCGAAGTGTCCAATGTGGAAGCCGGCGAGCTGATCGACCTGTGGCACACGGTGTAAGCACACTGTGCCATACAAAAAACCGGCCTGGTGCCGGTTTTTTTACGTCCGTACATCAATGAAGGCAAGGTCAGGACAGCTTGCGGAATACCCGGTACCCCACATACAGCCAGGTTTCCCGCGCCAGGAATTTCACCTTGTTGCTCCAGCTGACATAGCGGCTGGATTCGGTCGGTGCCGGTGCGGCGGCCATGCCCAGATCATGGGCCATCAGCACGGCACGGCGCATGTGCAGGGGGTCGCTCACCAGCAAGAATGAGCGGATGCCAAAGGGCGAGGCCAGCTTGTGGGCGTTTTCCAGATTCTGCCAGGTGGTGCGCGATTCGTTTTCCGCCAGCATGGCCGTCATCGGCACACCCTGACGCAAGGCAAATTCACGACCGACATCGGCCTCGGTAGGATAGCCGGGCTCCGGCGTGCCACCGGTAAATACAATCCAGCGCACCCTGCCCTGCTTGTACAGCGTCACTGCATGGTTGATACGTTCACGCAGTACCGGCGAGGGTTTGCTGCCCCAGGCCGCGGCACCCAGCACCAAGGCGGCATCCGCCGGTTCCGTGGCGGGTTGGTCTGCATAACGTGCGATGCCCCAGGCCATATAGCCAAAGCCGAGCAGCACCAACAGCACGGCCAGCAGAAAACCTTTGAGCATCAGACGCAAATAAAGCATGAAGCAGTGGCGGCAGCGGGAAATAAAACCTGATTGTAACCCTGTTGTCCTGCGGATGGCAGCCGTTGGCGTCAGAGGGCATGGTCATGCTGCGCCGGAAGAACGTGGCAAGAACCGGCTTGCTGCTTACTTTTCCAGCTCCCAGATGGCGGCCTGTAGTGACTCCATGCGCTGGCTCAGCGCCAGCTGGGCGTCGGCCAATGCCTGGTTATAGATATCGCGGCCAATCTGCTGGGCGACAAATTCCAATAGGAACTGGGCATCAAAACTGCCGATTTCAAGTTGCAACTGGCTGGACAAATAAGACTGCAGGGCAGGTGCCAGTTGTTGCAATTGTTGCGGGCTGAGCGTGACATGCGCGGTCATGAGGTGAATCCCGGGTTGCAGGCCCCGCATTGTGCCTTGCAGGAAGATGGCTGCAAAGCAATTGTTCTGCGCCCTTGACTCAATTTCAGCGCAAGAGGATGCGCCCCAGCTCGACCAGGCCTTGCAGGCAGAGCCTGCCACCTTGCTGCTGCAAATGCTGGCCGGAACGGTAGCAGGCACAGTCGGCCAGCAGCGGTGGCAGCGGCTCCTGACCCAGTTGCAACTGAAGCTGGCCATTGTCGTGCAAGAAAGTGATGGTATCGGCGGTGGCACGCCGGGCCAGCCGGGCCAGTTTGTCACTGGCAGGGGCCGGGCTGCTAAGCACCCGGCCGGAATGGAAGAAGCCAGCGCGCAGGACTTCTTGCTGACTGCGACCATGCGCCGTCAGGCTGCTTAACCAACGCGGACTGACTTCCAGCCACCAGATCAGGGCTTGTATCATGATGAACTCCATTGTGCACTGCACAATAATTTATACATCGCCAAGCCTCCGGAGACAAGCAGTAAAAAAAATGGCCGGGTATTTACCCGGCCAACACAGGAAAGTCGGTACCGGACAAGTACCGACAGCAGAACACCGTTAAGACAGCCAGCGCGGCTGGGTCAATGCTTCGGGCAGCAGCGCTTCGTCCAGCTGGGCGCGCTGCATCAGCCCGCGTTCCAGCACGATATCGTAAACACTGCCACCGGTGGCGTGCGCCTCGGCAGCCACAGCGGTGGCGGCGGCGTAGCCGATGATGGGGTTGAGTGCGGTCACCAGACCGATGGAGTTCAGCACATCCGCACGCAGCTTGGCCTCATTGGCGGTAATGCCCTTCACGCAGTGCTCGGTCAGCGTGCTGCAGGCATTGGCCAGATGGCGCACGCTGCGGAACATGCTGTAGGCGATGACCGGCTCGAAAGCATTCAGCTGCAACTGGCCGCCTTCTGCCGCCATGGTGATGGTCATGTCGTTGCCGATGACTTCAAATGCCACCTGGTTGACCACTTCCGGAATCACCGGATTGACCTTGCCCGGCATGATGGACGAACCGGCCTGACGCGCAGGCAGATTGATGTCGCCAATACCGGCGCGCGGACCGGAGGACAGCAGGCGCAAGTCATTGCAGGTTTTGGACAGTTTGACCGCCACGCGCTTGAGCACACCGGACAACTGCACGAATGCACCGCAATCCTGGGTGGCTTCAATCAGGTTGGGAGCCGTCATCAGCTTGAGGCCGGTCAGTTCCGACAGATGCAGGCACACCAGCCGGGCATAGTCCGGATGGGCGGTAATGCCGGTGCCGATGGCGGTGGCACCCAGATTGATTTCCAGCATCAGCGCACGCGCTTCGCTCAGGCGTTGTTCGTCCTCACCCAGCATCACGGCGTAGGTCTGGAACTCCTGACCCAGCGTCATCGGCACCGCATCCTGCAATTGGGTACGGCCCATTTTCAGGATGTTCTTGAATTCTTCAGCCTTGGCAGCAAAGGCTTCGCGCAGCACGAACATGGTGCGTTGCAGACGCAGCACACCCCAGTAGGTAGCCAGCCGCAAGGCTGTGGGATACACGTCGTTGGTGCTTTGGCCCATGTTGACATGTTCGTTGGGGTGCAGCTTGTCGTACTCGCCCTTGCCATGGCCCAAGATTTCCAGCGCACGGTTGGCAATGACTTCGTTGGCATTCATATTGGTGGAAGTACCAGCCCCACCCTGAATCACGTCCACCACAAACTGATCATGCAGCTTGCCTTCCACCAGTTCTTCGCAAGCCGCCACGATGGCACGGGTACGCACTTCGTCCAGCAGGCCCAGATCGCGGTTGGCCAGGGCTGCCGCTTTCTTGATTTGCGCCAGCGCGACAATCAGGTCGCCATAGCTGGCAATGGTCTGGCCAGTAATGGGGAAGTTTTCCACGGCACGCAGGGTGTGGACACCCCAGTAGGCGTCAGCCGGAACGGCGCGATCGCCAAGCAGGTCGTGTTCGATACGTGTGGACATGCAGCAGCCTTTGTTGGTGGTCTCCGTCAATACGGAGCGATGGGGGCAGACTGTAGGCTGGCAACGGGGGGATTGGCCAATTCCGATTCGCAATCACATCATGCAAATTTTGCATAACCATGCCAAAAGTACTGGCCAATTGGCGGGGATACGACCGGCGGGGCCTGGACCGCCCATCCGGGTGGCAGGGAGCCAGCGATGCGAGGGGCAGGACATTGCGGCTGGCCACGGGTCACGGACGGCACTCGGCCTGAGCAGCTGCGACCGGATTTTCCGATTGCCAGCACCAGTGGGCGTCCGCAGCCAACCAGCCCGCGCCACAAGGAGCCGTATCGCTTGTGGCAGTTACACCGGCTGTGCGCTACTGGCCAGATAGTCCCAGAAGGCATCCAGCTCGGGGCGGCTGCGCTTGGTGTCACGGTACAGACGCACTTCCATGTCCACGCTCCAGCCGCTGGGGGCGGCCAATACCAATTGGCGGGAACGCACTTCACGCTGTACCGAGCTGGTTGGCAAAAATGCCACGCCATGCCCTTCCAGCACCATGTTCTTCAGCCCTTCTGCCATATCGGTTTCATAGCGTAGCGACAGGAAGGTGGGTTCAGGCGCCGCTTCCAGAATCAGGTCGGTCATCAGGCGGAAGTAGGCGTTGCTGGCATAACCCAGAAACGGCAGTGGCTGTGCGGATGTGCCTGGCAGGGCGTAACGTGGCGCGTGGTCGGGATTGCTGCGCACATAGGGCCGCAGGGTTTCCACCCCCAGCCGCAGGCCGCTGTAGCGCGGATCGCTAAAATCCACCGGCTGTTTGGGGTGGTGATAACACATCAGCAGATCGCAGCCGCCCTCCACGAAGGCCAGCAAGGCATCGTGCACATTGCTGGCCTGCAGGCGGCAGGACAACGGACCAAAGCCCTGCTCCATGCGGGTCAGCCATTTGGGAAAGAAGGAAAACGACAGGGTATGCGGTACGGCCAGACTCAGCGTGCCGGCCGGCAAGGGTTGCAGCCCGCGCAACTGGGCGCGGGTGCTGTTGATTTGCGCCAGCATCTGTACCGCCTGTTCGCGCAGCAACTCGCCAGCCGCGGTCAGCCGGGTGGGATAGGTGGTGCGGTCGATCAGGTCGGCTCCGAACCAGCTTTCCAGCGACTTGATGCGCCGGGAAAAGGCCGGTTGCGTGAGATGACGGATCTCGGCAGAGCGGGTAAAGCTGCCGGTATCGGCCAGTACCAGAAAATCTTCCAGCCAGCGGGTTTCCATTGACCGACTCTCCCCTATTACATGACATGATTTGTTTTTTTAAATCAGCCAACTAATCAGACAATTCCCTGTCAATTCAGGCTGAATTTGATATTTTACAAGGTTGTACTGCGCATTGCCCCTACAATGCTGCAAAACCGAAAATTGTCTGACAATGAGAATCACACACACTATCTGGCGTGGCGTGCTGGGCCTGTTGCCCGGTGAAATTGCCAGCAACGAAACCGGCTGGCTGCTCAGCCCCCATCAACACATGCCCTTGCTGCAACAGCGCCGCGCGCTGATGCTGATCAATCGCGTGCGCTTGTTTGCCTTGTTGTTTGCCCTGCTCACGCCCTTGTGGATTGTAGTGGACGTGCTGACCTTGCCTGCCGCGCTGTGGGAACGGCTGGTCACCATGCGCCTGCTGGCCACAGTGGCCTTTGCCGCCCTGGTGATGTGGTGTCCGCATGATGGCCGCCTGTTACGGGCCTACCAGGGGATGGCCACCTTGTTTGCCATTCCCACACTGTTTTACATCGGTTCGCACTTGTTGCTGACCCAGCATCATCTGGAGGGTGTTTCAGCCGCCATCGGCACCGGCTATGCATTTTTGCCCTTTGTGCTGCTGGCCGCTTTTGCCATTTTTCCGCTGACTTTGCTGGAAAACCTCGCTTTTGTCATGCCGGTATTACTGGCCTATGCGCTGGCCTGGGTCATGGACTGGTCGGTTGCCAGCTGGCCCTCTTTTGGCGGGGAGTTCTGGCTGCTGTCCTTGCTGGCCGGGGTATCGGCGCTGGCCGGCATCAGCCAGCTGGCCTTCATCATTGCGCTGGTGGGGCAAACCATCCGCGACCCGCTGACCACGGCTTTCTCGCGCCGCAGCGGCATCGAAATGCTGGAGCTGCAACTGGTGAATGCGGAAAGAAACCAGCTGCCGCTGGCCATTGCCTTCATCGACATGGATCACTTCAAAAGCATCAATGATGTGTTTGGCCATGCCGCAGGGGACAAGACCCTGAAGCTGCTGGTGCAGCAAATCCAGCAGAACATGCGCCGTGGCGATGTGCTGGTGCGCTGGGGCGGGGAGGAGTTTTTGCTGTTGATGCCCAATACCGACCGGGTGCAGGCAGAGATTGCACTGGAGCGGCTGCGCCAGCAGGGTCTGGGCCAGCGGCCGGATGGCACACCGCTGACGGCAAGTATCGGCGTGGCCGAGCGCCTGGCAGACAAATGCAATGCGCGCCGCCAGCTGGTGGAGCTGGCCGATGCGCGCATGTACCGCGCCAAGCAGCTGGGGCGCAATCAGGTGGTCAGCCGCTAGGCGGCCCTTGTTTTATTCCTGTTGCAGTACCACCCAGTCCTGGGTTGCCGGGGCGGCGCGGAATTCGTGCACCACCTGCTGCATCAGCGCGAATGCCTGTGCGCCATCCAGCGCGCGGCAGGCCTCATCCAGCTGCTGCATGAAGTGTTGCAGCTCCTCTGCCGGCAGATGGTATTCCTGTGCCCGCAGGATGCGCGGGTGATCGGTGGGCAGTACGTTGTCGCCGATCAGCAGCTCTTCATACAGTTTCTCCCCCGGGCGCAGCCCGGAGAAGCGGATTTCGATATCGCCGCCCGGATGCTTGTCATCACGTACCTCCAGCCCGGACAGATGCACCATGCGCCGTGCCAGATCGGCAATTTTCACCGGTTCGCCCATGTCCAGTACGAACACGTCCCCGCCCTCGCCCATCGCCCCGGCCTGAATCACCAGCTGGGCCGCTTCCGGAATGGTCATGAAGTAACGGGTGATGTCCGGGTGGGTGACCGTAACCGGCCCACCGGCCTGGATCTGCTTCTTGAACAAGGGCACCACCGAACCGGAGCTGCCCAGCACATTGCCAAAGCGCACCATGACAAAACGGGTGTTGCTGCCGCTGGCGTGACGGCCCTGCAAGGTGAGTTCGGCCAGACGCTTGGTGGCACCCATCACATTGGTGGGGCGTACCGCCTTGTCGGTGGAAATCAGCACGAAGGTGTCCACGCCGCAGTCTTCTGCCGCCCGTGCAGTAGTATCGGTACCAAAGGCATTATTGACGATGCCGGCCACCGGATTGTGTTCCACCATCGGCACATGCTTGTACGCCGCGGCGTGATACACCGTTTCCACCTTGAAAGCGCGCATGATCTGGCATAGCCGGGCATGGTCGGTCACTGAACCCAGCACCGGGGTACGCGGGATGGCCGGGGCCAGCTGCGACAGTTCCTGATCGATGGCGTAGAGGGCAAATTCCGTCAGTTCGAACAGCACGATGCGCGCCGGATTGTTGCGCGCAATCTGTCGTACCAATTCGGAACCGATGGAGCCACCGGCACCAGTCACCATCACCACCCTGCCTTGAATATTGCGGGCCAGCAGTTCGGGACGCGGCGGCACCGGGTCGCGGCCCAGCAGGTCTTCGATTTCCACTTCCTTGAGTTCTTCCACCCGCGCTTCGCCCGATACCAGGTCAGCCATGCCGGGCAGGCGCTTGATGGGAATGCGCAGATGTTCCAGCGACTCCAGAATCTCGCGCTGACGGCCACGGCTGACCGAGGGCATGGCCAGCAGGATGCAACTGGCAGCGGTTTCCTCGATCAGCAGCGGCAAATCTTCCGGCGCATGCACGGTCAGGCCGCGATAGGTACGCCGCCAGCTTTCCGGGTTGTCATCGACAAAGGCCATCGGCCGGTATTCCTTGCCTGCCTGCAAGGCCAGCATCAGTTGCACCCCAGCCTGACCGGCACCGTAGATGATGACGTGTTCACGCGGGGCATCCACCGAATCGATACGCCGCACCAGGCCGCGCAGCACAAAGCGGCTGCCGCCGATATAAGCCATGGCGAACATCCAGAAAATGATGATGGACGAGCGCGGGAAGGGTGCAATGCGCGCCATCACGATAACCGCCGTCAACACCAGCACTGCCAGGCTCACCCCGGTGAACACGGTGTAGACGATCTTGTCGTCCAGATACTTCAGCACCGCGCGATACAGCCCCAGCTTGACGAAGATGGGAATCACCCACAGCGGCGGTACGATGAAGATCCACAGGTACGGGTCCAGCTTCGGGTCCCAGTAGCCGCCCAGGCGCAGCACCACGGCGCTCCACAGGGCCAGCGGCAGCAGCAGCGCATCCATCAGCGCCAGCAGGGCCATCTTGTTGTGACGGGAAAAGGTCAGCAGTTTGTCTAGCATGTCGAATCGACTTTCACGGCCATCAGCGCAGCACGATTTTCAGCAAGGTGGCGAAGATGATGCGGATATCTTCCAGCAGGCTGTGGGTTTGTGCATAACGCACGTAATAGCCCAGTTTCTCCGGCAGGATCTGTTCGATATAAGCGCGTTCCGGGTCGGCCGCGCGGCCCAGGATTTCGTTTTCATCGATCATGCGGATGGAGGCCCAGTCGGTGATGCCGGGGCGCACCGACAGCACGATGTCCTTCACCTCATCCGGGTAGTGCGCCACATACTTGGGCACTTCCGGGCGCGGGCCCACCAGGCTCATGTCGCCGAACAGCACATCCAGCAATTGCGGCAGTTCATCCAGCTTGCTCTTGCGCAAAAAACGCCCGGCACCGGTAACGCGGCTGTCCGCGCCCACGGTCAGTTGGCCGTGCACTTCGGTATTCACCTGCATGGTGCGGAATTTGTGGATGCGAAACAGCATGCCGCCCCGCCCTACCCGTACCTGGCGGAAAAACACCGGGCCGGGGGAATCCAGCTTGATCCACAAAGCCACCAGCAGCAGCGGCCCGGCCAGCAGCAGCAGGCCGATGCTGGACGCAATCAGGTCGAACAGGCGCTTGAGCAGTGCCGATCCGGCACCCGGCGGGCGGCAGCATGGCGGTAACAAGGCCGGGCCTTCACCCGGCTGCAAAGGCTGGTGCTGACTCATGCGCCCAGAATCTCACGCACGGCGGCAATCACGCGGGTCTGATCGTCCTCGGTCATGCGGGTATACAGCGGCAGGGTGACTTCGGCCTCGAAGGCGGCATCGGCCACCGGGAAGGCGGCACGGTCCAGCTGATAGCCATCGCGCCATACCGGCTGGCGATGCAGCGGAATGAAGTGTACCGAGCAGCCAATGCCCTTTTCCGCCATGCGGACGATAAAGTCATCCCGGCTGATGCCTGCTTCCGGCTTGATGCGTACCGGATAGAGATGCCAGGCATGGCGGTCCCCGGCATGCGCCGGACGGGCGGGCAGAATCAGCGGCAGGTCGGCAAGTTCGCGGTCGAAACGCTGGGCCATGACTTCGCGCTTTTCGCGGAAGGCGACAATCTTCTTCAGCTGGTGAATGCCCATGGCGGCGGCGGTGTCCGGCATATTGTATTTGAAGCCGGGGGCCACCACTTCGTAGAACCAGGCCGGGGTCTTGGACACGTAGCGGTCGAAGGCATCGCGGCTGATACCATGCAGACGCATGATCTTGCAGCGGGCAATAATGTCCTTGTTCTTCGATACCACCATGCCACCCTCGCCAGTGGTCATGGTTTTGTTGGCGTAGAAGCTGAACACGGTGACATCCGAATCCAGCGTGCCCACCAGCTTACCCTTGTAGGTGGTCGGCAGCGCATGTGCCGCGTCTTCCACCACTTTCAGACCATGTTCGCGCGCGATGGCGATGATTTCGTCCATCTCGCACGCCAGGCCGGCAAAGTGCACCGGCATGATGGCGCGGGTTTTCGGGGTGATGGCGGCACGGATGGCGGCCGGGCTGATATTGAAAGTGGCCGGGTCCACATCCACTACTACCGGGTCCGCCCCCAGATAGCGCACTACTTCGGCCGTGGCGGTAAAGGTGTAGCTGGGAACAATCACTTCGTCACCCGGCTGGATGCCGATGGCTTCCAGCGCCAGGTGCAGGCCGGCGGTGGCGGAGTTGACGGCAATGGCTTCCACGCCTTCGCCAATGAAGGCGGCAAAGTCGGCCTCGAACTGCTTGGTCTTGGGGCCGGTGGTCACCCAGCCGGAACGCAGGGCGTCGACCACTTCATTGATTTCGTCTTCGCCGATATCCGGCAGGGCAAAGGGCAGGAATTTCTGTTCGCTCATTTTCGTCATCTTCAATAGGCGTCGTTGTTCATGGCTGGCAGCCGACGCATGGTTGCCAGTCGCGTATTCGGTCTTGTCAGCATCGCATAGAGCGGCTGACAAAATAGCGTAGCGGCCCTGAGGCAAGGCGGCGCAACGCAGCAGCAGGTTTTTTGTCAGCTGCTCTTACTGGCGGGCCAGATTGTCCGTCGCCGGTTTCTCTTTCAGCGCATCGGCCGCACGTTTGCCCAGCTTCTGCGTGGGCAGTTCCACCCAGCGGTTGATGGCCAGGGCCAGCAACCAGGTCATTACGGTAGCGGCGGCCACCAGCAGCCACCACGGCAGATTGTACATAGCCAGTACTTCCATCAGCACATAGCCCGCATTGGAATGGCAGACATACCAGGCGTAACTGACGGCGGCCACACGGGCCAGCCACCGGCTGCTCCAGATTGCCGGGCGCAACACGCCCAGCACGAACAGGCTGATGCCGATGGCGTAGCTGCCATACAGCTCTGGCGACGGCCAGTTGGTCACCCACACAAACAGGGCCAAGAGGCCGACAAAATGCAGCACGGTTTCCACTGCACCGGCCTGGCCGGTGAGGTAGAAATAACACCAGCACCCGGCAAACATCAGCGGGAAATAACACACCACTGAGGACAGGAAATACTGGTCATAGGCCCAGAAATGCGCCAGCTGGCCGTGCAGGCCTTGCGCATCCGGGCCACGGCACAGCATGGCCACCAGCGGCAGCAGCAGCCAGATGGCCCACTTGATGCGTTTGCCGGTCAGCGCAAAAGCGGTGCCCAGCAAGGCGTAAAACCACAGTTCCACCTTGAGCGTCCACATCACCGGGTCGATATTGCGCCCGCCCAGCATGTCCTGAAAGGCAATGCTGACATGGCCGATGACATCGCGCCCGGTGATGTCGAAGTCGTTATCCGCCAGCCAGGCGGCAATCCACAAGGCAATCAGTGTCACCGCCAGCCCGGCCCAGTATGTCGGGTAAATACGGAATACCCGCGACACGGCAAAGCGCAAACCACCCATGCGGGTGAGCGACAGCGGAATCAGCAACCCGGAAATCAGCAGGAACAGGCCCACGCCTACCGCGCCCAGATTGAAAGGCAACACAAAGGATGCCCCGGCGTAACCTTCCAGCGGGTCCATATTCAGGATGTCGCTGATGCGCTCGCGATGCTGCCAGAAGGTCTGGGTAAAGTGAAACAGGATCACACACAGGATGGCCACGCCACGCAGGCCATCGGCAAAATCAAAACGGATATGCTGCTTGTTGCTACTCATCCACTACTCACCTGTCTCCCGGCGTTGCATCACGCCGGTCATGGAGGTTAAAACCGCTATTATCCTCGCCGTTAGTACAGGTTTGCACGGTTTTTTGTCTATCTTCTACACTCGCAAACGACTGCTGCAAATCAAACTGCGCCAGATTGGCAGTGAAGATATCCGTCGATGCGGCCTGAATGCGCTCACCGCGGCGACGCAGTTGCCTGACCAGCATTTCCACCAGCGTCAGTGGCAGAAACAGCAATACCAGCACGATCCAGCCCACAGCATGCCAATGCGCCAGCAGCTTCAGCCACTCCGGGGCTGGCTGCCCGCCACCGCCATACTTGTCCCAGAAAAACATCGCACCACAGAACAAGCCGAACCAGCCGACCAACAAGCCGGTCTGCAGACGTGGCCACTGCTGCCAGCTGGCCAGCGCATAGGCGGCCAGATACAGCAGCACCTGGGCCAGCCCCCAACCCAGACCATGCTGCAAGGCCATCGCCAGCAGCACCATGCTGACAAAAAATACCGCGAGGCAAGCAGCCAGCTTCAGCCCCAGCCGCAGCAGTTTTCCCAGCAGATGCAACATGGCATCAGCCCTGGCGCAGCACGGCTTGCAGGAAGCGCTGTGCCAGCACGCGGTAGTCGTGATGGGCCAGCACATATTGTCGTCCGGCTGCACCCATGCGGCCGCGCTCGTTGGGGGTGGTAGCCAGCATGCGGCGCACGGCCTCGGCAATGGCGGCCGGGTCTTCCGCGCCCACGCTGAAACCGGCCCCGGCATCCTTGACCATGTCGTTGCCTGCTTCCACCGAATGGATCACCGGCTTGCCCGCCATCAGGTAGTCGAACAGCTTGTTGGGATTGATGCCGAAACGGTAGATGGGCAGCTTGCGCCAGCCGATGAACAGGCTGTCCATTTCCGCCAGGAAAGCCGGAACCGCCCGCTTGGGAATGCTGGGCAAAAAGTGCACATTGGACAGCCCCATTGCGGCAGCCCTTTCCACCAGAGCGGCCTTGTCCGGACCATCGCCCACCAGCACAAAGCTGGCTGGCGTATCTTGCAGCCGGGCAGCTGCTTCCAGCAGGAAGTCCAGCGCATTGGCCAGACCATGGCCACCGGCATAGCCAATCAGAAAGCGCTTGTCCGCCTTGAGTTTTGCCAGCGCAGCCAGGTGCTCGGCCGGTAGCGGCGTGTCCGCCCCCTGCCACTCGGCCACGTCCACACCATTAGGAACAACATGGTATTTTTCCGCCGCCATGCCATGTTCCATCATGTAATCGCGCGCGCAGGGCAGCATGGAGATGACGCTATCGGCCTTGCGGTAGCCAAAATCCTCGGCCCACTGCATCAGGCGGATGAAAGGGTGGGAGCGCGACATGCCACCCACTTCCACCGGTGTCAGCGGCCACAGGTCGTGCACCTCGTACACCAGCCGCGCGCCGGTCTTGCCTGCAATGAAAGCAGCCGGGATGGTATCCAGCGGATAGGTGGAGGAGGCAATCACCACGTCCGGCTTCCACTGTTTCAGATAACGCCCGGACAGGCCCATTACCTTGCCCAGGAAGCTGAAAATATTGATCACCCGCTTCAGGCCATTGCCCGGATAGGCCGGGGTCTGGCACCAGGTGTAGCGGATGCCGTCGATATCTTCGTCCTGATACTTGGCCGACAGCTGCGGGTTGGTCTGGCGCAGATGCGAGGTATCTGCCGCCAGCATGTTGACTTCGTGGCCGGCCTTGACCCATTCACGCGCCAGGTAATAGGGGCGGAATTCCATGCCGTGGCGCGGGCTGCCGGCATAGTGATTGATATAGAGAATGCGCACGCTGCTGCTTTTCCGGATTTAAGTGTCCGCCGTTCAGAACAGCCCGGCGGCGATATTGATCATCATCGCCAGCACGGTGGTATTGAACAGGAAGGACAGGATGCAATGCACGGAGCCGATGCGACGCATGGCCCGTGAGCTGAAACTGATGTCGGCCGTCTGGCCCGAAGTACCGATGACGGCGGCAAAATAAAAGAAATCGCTGTAATTGGGTTCTTCATCCCCCGGGAATTCCAGCCCCGGCTTGCCGCTGCGAAACAGCGCCACGTAGTACTGGTGGGCGTAATGCAGGGCGAACATGGTTTGGGTAAACAACCAGCTGGTGAAGATGGTGAGCACCGACAGGCCGATATGCAGGCCACGGCTACCGCCGTGCAGGTCTTTCGCCACCGACAGCTCCGCCACGATGGACAGCAGGCAGACAATGGCCGCTAGTACCACCAGCATCAGGATGGCCAGTTCGCCCTCGTCCTGCCTTGCGGCACGGTGACGGATCTGCTCGGCATCGGCACCATGCATCATGTGCAGCGCCAGCAGCAGATACAGGCCGGCACCGGCATTCCAGCCAATCACATAAGCGGTCAGCGTACGCATCGGCGTCAGCATGGCCAGCGCCTGTGCCATGCAGAGACCGAACACGATGGCCGACAACAGGCGCGGCCGGGTCCGCAGGATGTGGATCAGCCGGGCCAGCGGGCCGTGATGGTGACGGATGGGCTTGTCCATGTCGGTCTCCCTCAAGCGTATTCAGGAAAGTTGGGCGTACAGGTCCACCAGCTTGCGGCCTTCTGCCGCCCAGCTGTACTTTTGCAGCACCGCCTGCTTGCCCGCCTCGCCCAGTTGACGCATGCGCTCTTCATCCGCCATCAGGCTGTTGATGGCAGCGGCAATGGCGTGCGGGTCTTGCGGGTCCACCAGCACGCCGCAAGCGGCGTCGTCGACGATTTCGCGCCATACCGGGAAATCACTGGCAATCACCGGCATGCCAGCGGCCATGTATTCGAACAGCTTGATCGGCAGCGCATCCACGTAATTGGGGGTGGGGAACAGCGTTACCAGGCCGATCTTGCTTTGCGCCAGCACCTGGGCCACGCCCTTGCGGTCCAGCACGCCCAGGTCATTCACCCGCGCCCAGCCGGGCTGTGCTTCCAGCTGAGCACGCAGGTCGCTCTCGCTCCAGATGCCCGCCAGATTCAGCCGGGTGGCGGTATCCGGCAGCGCAGCCACGATGGGCTCGATACCGCGAATGCGGCTGATGCCGCCGATATAGCACACCTCGTTCTTGCGGCTGTCCCACGGCGTATCGCGCACCAGCTCTTCCAGAATGGGGAAGTTGCACACATCCAGCACCCGTCCGCCCAGTTTGGCAAAACGGTTGCGGATATGCGGGGTGGAGGTCACCACCGCGTCAAAACGCTTGGCTGCCCAGTCTTCCACGGTTTCAAAGCTGCCGGACACCAGCGGGCGGATGGCACCGGGAATCCAGTGCTTGGCCAGAATCTGCCGTGGCATGTCTTCGTGCACGTCGTAAATCACCTTGATACCGGCCTGCTTCAGCCGCAGCGCGGCGGGAATCAGCTCCGGGTCGTGAAAATGCACGATGTCCGGGCGCAGCGCCAGCGCCGCCCGGTATACCCGGCTGGTGGTGCCGGTCATGCGGGCAAAGCGGCCGCCGGTCTTGGGGCCGACATCGTGAAAGCGCACGCCATTGCGGATTTCCTCGCCCAGGCCATCGGCCACGATCAGGGTCACCTCATGACCGGCTGCCGCCAGCGTGGCGCACTCTTTCACGAAAATGCGGATGTCGTGACGCGGGTGGGCAGAAGTGAGATGGGCTACTTTCATACGGCAGAATCCTTGTGTGCCGGGCCGGACAGCAGGCTGGCATAGAGATCGGCAAAGTGTTGCATATTGCGGTGGTGCAATGCCTTTTGCGCCACCAGCTGGCGGTTGAGCTGTACGGCCTGTGCCAGGCGGGCATTATCCGCCGCCCAGTCCATGCCGGACAGCAGGCTGTCGCTCAGCCGGGCAATGTCTTCGGCAATCAGGCCATTCAGGCCGTCGATCACCCATTCGCCATTAGCGGGCAGATTGGACAATACCGGCAGGCAACCGTGGCCCATGGCTTCCAGCAGGCTGATGCTGGTAGCGTCCGAACGCGGCACGCTGACAAACAGGCGGGACTCCTGATACAGCGCGCCAAGCACGGAGGAGGAGACAAAGCCGGTGAATTCCACCCTTTGCAGTTGCAGGCGGCTGGCCAGCGCTTTCAGGCTGTCGGTGGACTCGCCACTGGCGGCTACGGTGAGGCTCCAGTCCGGGTAACGGCCACTGGCCTCCACCTGCTGCCAGGCGTGCAGGATGGCGTCGATGCGGTACAAGGGCTTGTGCAGGCGGCAGGACAGCACCTTGTTGGCCTTGGCCGCGATATCCGGCTGCGCCGGCAGCGCGTCCATGCCGAAATTCAGCACGTCGATACGGCAGTGTTCACCCGCCAGCTGGCGGATTTTCGCTGCCATGTACAAGGAATCCGAGGTAATGGCGGTAGCGGCACGCAGATTGCCCTGCACCATCTGCCGCATCAGCCGGTTGCTCTCCGGCAGCAGCAGCACGTCCGAGCCCCAGGCGGTCAGCACCATGGGCACACGGCTGCCACTCAGTGCACGGCGCGCATGCCAGGCCACGCTATTGGCCTGATGCACATGCACCAGGTCTGGCTTTATCTGGCTCATCCAGCGGCGCAATGTGCCTGCACTGCCCAGTGCTTTCAGGCCGAAGTCCAGCCGCAGCTCGCCCTTGAGATTGGCCGGGCGCTTGTCAGCCGGCACCTCGCCATTGCAGGCCAGCCAGATTTCCTCCACATGAGGGGCGATACCGGCCAGGTAACGCCAGGTGTGTACCGAGGCCGAACCGATCAACAACAGCTTCATTGGATGTTTTCTTTCTCGATGCGGCGCAGTCCTGCCAGCAGCCGGTCCAGTTTGTGCGCCAGCGCGGCGTTGTCTGCCAGCGCGATATTCATCGGCAGGTTCAGCACCGTGGCCGCCAGCTGCTCGCCCTGCGGCGCACTACCGGCCACATAGCCATGGCGGAAGGAGCCGGCCGGGTGAATCACATCATCAAACCACACGCCGATATTCAGCCCGCTAGCCTGACTCAAGCGCCGCGCCACGGCGGCCTTGTTGGCCTGAGGAAAAGACAGCGCAAACGGGTAACGCACCCAGTGACACGCAGCACCGGCAGGCACTGCCCATTGGGTGATGGACGGCAGTGCCGCCAGTGCCTGTTGGTAACGCTGCGCCAGCGCCTGCTTGTGTGCCAGCGTGGCGGGCAGATGGGCCAATTGGCGGCGCACCAGCACGGTGGACAACAGCGGCATGGCGCGTACCGGATGCGGCATGCCTTGTGTCACTTCGGCATCCGCCGAGCGGTAAATCAGGCCCAGACGGCGGTTGATGGCCATGGTGATGCGGCCCAGCAGTGGCCAGCGTGCACTCAGCAGATGGGCTTTGAGCGTGGCCAGCAAGCGCCACTCATCGGCGCAGGACAGCTCCGGCCAATCCTGCTGCGGGGTGGTCATGCCGGGCATGCCGGGCGGAAAGATGGCCAGGCCGCCGATGCCGCCAGTCAGGTTCTTGGAATATTCAAAACTGAAGAAAGCCCCGTCGTGATAGCTGCCCAGCCATTGGCCATCCAGCTGGCTGGCAAAGCCGTGGGCGGCATCGTCGATGAACTTCACTTGCGGATGGGCAGCGCGCAGCGCCTCCGGTACCCGGCAGGGCAGGCCGTAATTGTGCGGCACGATGACGGCACGGGTGGCCGGGCTGATGGCGGCGGCCAGCACGTCCCAGTCGAAATTCAGGCTGTGCGCCGACACATCGACAAAGCGCAGCGTGGCAGCCAGTGCCGGAATCTGGTTGGGCACCACCACGCAGGTATAGGCCGGGACAATCACCTCGTCCCCTGCCCCGATTCCGTGTTGCTGCAGCAGCACGCGCAGCGCTGCACGGCCGGTGTCGTACAGACCGATGCGCGCCTCATCCACGCCAAAGCAGGCTGCCAGCTCGCGCCGCAGCGCGGCACGCTGGAATACGCGGCCACGCAGCATGCCGGGCAAGGCGGACAGGTAATCGCACAGGCTCAGTGAATTAGCGGTGAGCATGGTCTTGCTCCAGTTGGCGACACAGCCGGAAGACCCAGACCATGTAGATGATGTAATAGATGGAAACCGTCACCGACAGCAGGCGGAATACCTGATGGGCATTCTCCCCCGCCCAGTACACCACGCCCAGCGAGCCCAGGTTCACCACCACGCCCAGCAGGGCAAACAGCAGCGACTGGCGCTGGCGCGACAGCACCATGGGCACCATGAAGCAAGGCGCAGCCAGGAACATGCAGAAGAAGGACGGTGTCAGCGTGGCGGCTATCTGGCCGGCATCACGCCATTGCTCGCCAAAGGCAAAGGCAAACAGCGGCCCGCCCCAGGCCATGATGATGAGAAAGGGCACAATCGCCAGCGCGGACAGCACCAGCAGCGCCTTTTTCAGCAAGGGCCGCAGGCTGTGGCCCTTGGCATGCGCTTCGGCCAGATCGCGGTACAGCACTTGCGACACGGCTTGTCCCAGCAAGGCGGCGGGTAACTTCAGCACCCGCACCACCAGGCCGTAATGGCCCATCAGCTCGGCAGTGGCCAATATGCCCAGCAGCTGCACCATCAAGGAATCCTGCAAGGCCACCACAAAGGCATGCGGGGTGTTGACCAGCGGGAATTCTCGATAGCGGCGCAGGATGCGGCCCATGCCACCGGCGCGCGCGGTGCGCAACCACTGCGGCAGTGCGCGCCAGTCCTGCCGTGCCTGCAACAGCCAGGAGGCGGTCTGACCGGCAATCTGTGCCAGCAGCAGACCCAGCGCGCCCAGTTTGCCGAAACCGGCCGCCAGTTGCACCGTCACCATGGCGGCAGACTGCCCCATGCGGCCCTGCGCATTGGCGCTGTAACGGCGCTGACGGTTGTTCCAGTTGGTCCAGATCTGGTTATTGGCCGCCACCCAGATACCCAGCGGCAACAAGGGCAGCCATGGTGCCATGGCCGGGGCATGCAACTGGGTGGCAATCCAAGGCCCGGCTGCCAGCAGCGGAATGCTCAGCACTGCCAGCAGCAGGGTGTTGAACAGCAACGCCAGCACCATCAGGCGCATGGCATCGCTTTCTTCTTCCGGCAGCACCACCGCCATGTCGTAGCGCCAGGTGGCAATCACCACCAGGTTGGACAGCCAAGCGACAAACTGCGTCAGCACGCCAAAATCAGCCGGGCTGTACAGCCGGGTCAGCAGCGGGGTAAACAATACCGGCAGGAACTGCGCCACGGCAGCGCCGCCAGCCAGGGTGGCGACATTGCGGGCAAAGCCGCCCTGCCCCAGCCTGGCCTTGAGTTTGGCCAGCACGCTCAGCCCAGTGCCTTTTTCACCGCAGCGACGATGGCATCCTGGGTGGCTTCATCCAGGAAGGGGTGCATCGGCAGGCTCATCACGCGCTTGCCGGCGGCTTCGGCCAGCGGGAAGCTGCCCTCGCCCTGGCCCAGATGGGCAAAGGCCGGTTGCAGGTGCAGCGGAATCGGGTAATGCACGGTGGTGGGCACGCCCAGTTCCTGCAGGGCTTTCTGTACCGCTTCGCGATTGTCCACCTCGATGGTGTACTGCGCGTAAACGTGGGTATTGCCCGCGCCTATCACCGGCACGCGGGCCACGTCCTGCAGCAGGGCGCTGTAGCGGGCACCAATGCGCTCACGCGCCGCCACTTCGTCGGCAAAGCTGGGCAGCTTGGCCAGCAACACCGCGGCCTGGATGGTATCCAGCCGGCCGTTCAGGCCGATCACCGGGTGGTGGTAGCGACGGTCCTGGCCGTGCACGCGGATTTCGCGCATTTTCTTCGCCAGTTCGTCGTCATTGGTAAAGCAGGCCCCGCCGTCGCCATAGCAGCCCAAGGGCTTGCTGGGGAAGAAGCTGGTGCAGCCGATGGTGGACAGGTTGCCGGATTTCTTGCCGTGCTGACTGGCACCAAAGCTTTGTGCGCCGTCCTCGATCACCGCAATGCCGTGCTTTTCGGCAATGGCATTGATGGCGGTGAAGTCCGCGCACTGGCCGTACAGGCTGACCGGCATGATGGCCTTGGTGCGCGGGGTGATGGCGGCTTCCAGCAGCGCCGGGTCCAGGTTGTAGCTGACGGGGTCGATATCGACAAACACCGGGGTGGCACCCAGCAGGGCAATCATTTCGCCGGTGGCGATAAAGGTAAACGGCGTGGTGATGACTTCGTCGCCACGGCCCACACCCAGCGCCATCAGCGCAATCAGCAGCGCCTTGGTGCCGTCACACACGCCGATGGCATGCTTGACGCCGGTGTAGGCGGCCAGTTGCTGTTCTACTTCTTTGACTTCCGGCCCCATGATGTACTGGCCGTGATCCAGCACCGCATGGATGCGGGCGTCGATGTCGGCTTTCAGATGCTGGTACTGCGCTTTGAGGTCGATGAACTGGATGCTCATGGCTCGATTCCTTGCTGGGGCCGGGCTGCCGTGCAGGCAGCCGTGGGGATTGTATGGTTTCAGGCGGTGCAGGCTGGTCCGGTTCAGGCCGGTGTGCAGTGATTGCCGCCAATCTGGTAAAAGCTGTCGCAGGCCGGGCAGGCATGGGTGCCGATATCATTGGGCAGACGCTCGCCGCAGGCGCACATCCAGCCGATGCGTTTGGCCGGGCTGCCCACCATCAGCGCATAGGCCGGAACGTCGCGGGTTACCACCGCGCCGGCACCGATAAAGGCATATTCGCCCACCTGATGGCCACAGACGATGGTGGCATTGGCACCGATGGAGGCGCCGCGCTTCACCACTGTACGGCGGTATTCATCCTTGCGGCTGACATGGCTGCGCGGATTGTTGACATTGGTGAACACCATGGACGGCCCGCAGAACACGTCGTCTTCCAGCGTGACGGCATCGTAGATGGAGACGTTGTTCTGGATCTTGACGTTGTTGCCGATCTCTACGTCATTGCCGACAAACACGTTCTGGCCGAAGGAGCAGCGCTCGCCAATGCTGGCGCCGCCGCAGATATGCACCCAGTGCCAGATGCGGGTGTCGGCACCGATTTGTGCGCCTTCATCAACAATGGCGGTGGGATGTACGGTGTATTGGGTCATGGGCGGGCCTCCGGACGGGGGTCAGAAAAACAGGAAAAAGCCATCGGCAAAATACACCAGGCCAAGCAGGCCGACCGGCAATGCCGCCAGCCACACCGCCTTGCGCTTGAACAGGCCGGCGATGGAGGAAATCAGGATGGCCACTTGCAGGAAAATCACCGCCACGCCAAAGGGCTTGCCCTGACGCTGTGCGGCATCGCGTTCGGCTTCCAGACGGCGGGCTTCCTTTTCGATTTCCTTGCGTTCGGCCGCATAGCGGGCAGCCTTGTCGCCCACTTTTTTCAGCTGGGCCTGATAGTGCTCGCGCTGGGCCGGGCTGGCGGAAGCCGGCAGGTTGTCCAGCTCGAACTGCAAGCGTTCGCGCTCCACATCATACAGATTGCCCTTGATGCCCTTGGCCTGATAGTAGGCCCACTGGTCCGAGGCCTGGGCCTGGGCAATCACGCTGCGGGTGGAGAAACCACCGCCCTTGAAGGTGGACAAGGTAGCGCACACCGCCAGGATGACGGTGGTGAGCGCCAAATAATTCAGCCAGGGTTCTTTCTTTTCTTCAGCCATGAGTGTGTTTCAGTATTGCGAGTAGCTAATCGGCATGACAGTCCGGCCCGCGTGCTGCGGGCCGGGGTGAGGCTTAGTAATCCAGCGGCAGGCTGATGCGACGGCCATCACGTGCCGACAGATACATGGCAATCAGCAGTTCCAGCGACTTCAGGCCCTCGCGACCGTCGGTTTCCGGCTCGGCCTTGCCCTGCATCACGTTGATCACATTGTCGTAGTACAAGGGGTGACCAAAGCCGTAAACGCTGGTGGTGGCGTAGCTGGCGTTCTTGATTTCGTCGTCCATGGCGTGCGGTTCGGCGAATTCCCAGTGCTGGATTTCATTCACCGCCACACCACCCACGCGTACCGAACCCTTTTCGCCCAGGATGGTGATGGAGCCTTCCAGGTTCTTCGGGTAGGTGAGCATGGTCACGTTCATGCTGCCCAGCGCGCCGGAACGCCACTTGATGCTGACGGTGCCGGTGTCTTCCACTTCGATATTGCGTGCCAGCGTGGCGGTGTAGGCCTGCACACTTTCAACCGGGCCGATCAGCCAGTCCAGCAGGTCCACATAGTGGCTGGCCTGGTTCATGAAGGCACCGCCGTCGAATTCCCAGGTGCCGCGCCAGCCGCCCTGGTCGTAATAGCTTTGCGGACGGGTCCAGAACACGTTGACGTTGACCATGTAGATACGGCCAAAGCGTTTTTCCTGCATCGCGCGCTTGAGCAGTTGCAGGGTGTCGTTACGACGGTTCTGCTTTACCACGAACATGCGCTTGCCGGCCTTGTCGGCGGCTTTCACCATCGCGAGGCCGTCTTCCCAGCGGGTGGCCATCGGCTTTTCCGTCATCACGTGGAAACCGGCCTCGGAACATTCGATGCTTTGCGCCGGGTGCAGGCCGGACGGGGTGGTCAGCACGATGATGTCGGCATTGGTGGAAGCCAGCATGTCGGTGAGATTGCTGTGACCACGGGCGCCGGTGCGCTCTACCGCAGCTTGCAGGGCAGCCGGGTCGATGTCACAGACATCCACCAGTTCGGCACGGTCTTCGTGTTTTTCCAGCGAACCGAAATGGTTGTTGGCAATGCGGCCGCAGCCAACCAGCGCGAAGCGGATCTTGCGGTCGGTGATGGGGGCGTGATGTACGGTTTTCATGGTGTGTTCCGTTCTGTGCTTAAACGGCAAAAGGCGACCACGGGGTCGCCTGCTTGCGTCATGCCGTCAGGGTCAGGCCTTGACGATGTGGTCGGCGGGTTCCAGATACTTGCCACGGCTGTCGACGATCAGCTGGGCATGTTGCTTCAGCAGCGTGTAATCGAACTTGTCATGGTCGGTAGCCAGCAACACGCAGTCGTAGCTGGCAATGGTGGCCGCATCCAGCGCCACGCTGGACAACTCGAAGTGGTGCTCGCGCATCTTGGGGAATACCGGCACGTGCGGGTCGCTGTAGGACACTTCCGCGCCCAGGTCGCGCAGTTTTTCCATCAGGAACACGGACGGGCTTTCGCGCATGTCGTCCACGTTTTTCTTGTAAGCAATGCCCAGCACCAGCACGCGGCTGCCGTTGATGGCTTTCTTGCGGGTGTTCAGTGCAGCGGCCACCTTGGCCACCACCCAGTCGGGCATGGTGCTGTTGACTTCACCGGCCAGCTCGATGAAACGGGTGTTCACACCGTATTCACGCGCTTTCCAGGTGAGGTAGAACGGGTCGATCGGGATGCAGTGGCCACCCAGGCCCGGGCCCGGATAGTAGGGCACGAAGCCGAAAGGCTTGGTGGCGGCAGCGCGGATCACTTCGTGAATGTCGATGCCCATCTTGTCGGCCACGATCTTCATTTCGTTGACCAGACCGATATTCACCGCACGGTGGATGTTTTCCAGCAGCTTGGTCATTTCCGCGGCGCGGGTGGAGGATACCGGCACCACCTTGTCGATGACCGCGCTGTACAGCGCCACGCCGATTTCCTGGCAGGCCGGGCTGTAGCCGCCGCATACCTTGGGAATGGTGCGGGTGGTGAAGTTGGGGTTGCCCGGATCTTCACGCTCCGGCGAGAACACCAGGAAGGCGTCCGTGCCGACATTCAATCCACGGGACTGCATGCGCGGCAGCAGTTCTTCGTCGGTGGTGCCCGGGTAGGTGGTTGATTCCAGCGATACCAGGTGGCCTTCGCGCAGATAGGGCACCAGGCTGTCCATGGTGTCCAGCACGAAGCTCAGGTCCGGCTCGCGGTATTTGTTCAGCGGGGTCGGCACACACAGAATCAGGGTGTCGGCTTCCGGCGCGCGGGAGAAGTCGGTGGTGGCTTCAAAGCCGCGCTCCAGCGCGGTGGCAATGCTGTCGGCGCTGATATGCTCGATATAGCTCTTGCCGGCGGTCAGGGCATCAACCTTGCTCTGGTCAATGTCAAAGCCCAGTACCTTGTAGCCCACTTCGGCAAAACGCAGCATCAGCGGCAGGCCGACATAGCCCAGGCCGACAATGCCGATGACGGCGGATTTGTCCGCGATACGGTTAAGCAATTGCTGCTTGATCACAATGATAGTCCCAACAAATTAAAAACCTGCCATGGCTGCATCCGGGCAGCCATGCACTGAATTCGGTAAGGTCTGGCAGTGTGCCTCGCCTGGCCGGCGGGCTTGCTGATCTGGCTCAAACCGCGCTTGTGAAGTTGCAAGCGCAGCATTATACGCCTGCTTGGCAAGCCGCTGGCGTTACCAAACGTGACAACACTGCCGACAGCGTCAAGCGCAGCCCGCTCAGATCAGCAGATGCCCGGCACTGCCCTGATTGTTCTGTTTCAGACGATTGACGAACTCGCCAAGCTCCAGCCCGAAACGGCACTCCAGCCGGTCGGCACGCTCCTTGAGCGCCTCCCACTGGGTAAGCGTGGGGCTTTGGCGGAAGGCCAGCACCGCCACATTGCCGTGACTGGCCGAGGGCAGTTCCAGCACGCGGCCTTCAAACACCGACAGCAAACGCTCGACAAAGCTGTGATAGCGCTTGTCGCCGCTCCACCAGTTGGTGACAAACACGCCATTGGGGCTGAGCGCACGCTTGCAGTCTTCGAAGAAGTCTTCGGTGGTCAGTTCGTCCACAATCTGCAAGCCATCAAAACCGTCCACCAGAATGGCGTCGGTGGACCCACGGAAAATCTTCACGTAATCCGCGCCGTCGGCCTCGATGATTTCAAAGAAATCACCCTCTTCCGGCAGTTTGAAAAAGGCACGTGCCACGGCGATGACCTGCGGATTGATATCCACCGCCACGCTGACGGCTTCCGGCAGGTACTCGTCGATGAAGCGGGCAAAGGAACCACCGCCCAGGCCGATTTGCAGGATATGGCGCGGGTCGTCGTTCCACAGCAGGAAGGCCATCATGGCGCGGCTGTAGGACAACACCAGCTCGGCCGGTTCGTCCATGTCCATCGAGCTCTGGATGGTTTCCGAGCCCAGATGCAAGGACCGGATATTGCCGGCTTCGGAGATTTCCACTTCCGGCATGTCTTCCACAGCGGCACGCACGCGGCGGCGGAAGGGATGCAAGGCTCTACGCGCCACAGCCACCCTCCTCCTGTTGCGCCGGTTTGCGCGAATCCAGAATGCTGATGGTACGACGCGCCGGCGCCGTCACGGCTTCTTCACCGTCTTCAAGCGGCATGGGCGGGTCGCGGAATTCTTCCTTGTCGAAGGCGGTATCGCCGTTCTCGAAGGGGCTGTCACCGGTTTTCAGGCCGGCAAAGTCGAACAGCCCGGTATCGCACAAATGCGAGGGCACCACGTTTTGCAGCGCGCGGAACATGCTCTCCACCCGGCCGGGGAAGCGCTTGTCCCAGTCGTTGACCATCTCCTTCACCACCTGGCGCTGCAGATTGGGCTGCGAGCCGCACAGATTGCACGGAATGATGGGGAACTGGCGCAAATCGGCGTAGCGGATGATGTCCTTTTCGCGGCAATAGGCCAGCGGGCGGATCACCATGTGCTTGCCGTCGTCCGACACCAGCTTGGGCGGCATGGACTTGAGCTTGCCGCCGTAGAACATGTTGAGGAACAGGGTATGCAGGATGTCGTCGCGATGGTGACCCAGTGCGATCTTGGTGGCACCCAGCTCGTCGGCCACCCGGTACAGGATGCCGCGACGCAGGCGCGAGCACAGGCTGCAGGTGGTCTTGCCTTCCGGTACCAGCTTCTTGACGATGGAGTAGGTGTCTTCTTCGATGATGCGGTATTCCACCCCGATGGACGCCAGATAGCCGGGCAGCACGTCTTCCGGGAAGCCGGGCTGTTTCTGGTCCAGGTTGACGGCAACGATGGAAAAGTCGATGGGGGCGGATTTTTGCAGACCCAGCAGGATGTCCAGCAGGGTGTAGCTGTCCTTGCCGCCGGACAGACACACCATGACCCGGTCACCCTGCTCGATCATGTTGAAATCATTGATGGCATCACCCACGTGGTGACGCAGGCGCTTGGCCAGTTTGTTGCCCTCGAACACGGCCTTTTTGGCCTTGTCGTCGAGCACGGTGTTCTGTTCGGACATGGGGTACGGCTAAGAAATTGAAAAACAGGCGATTTTACTGTTTTTCCCTGCAACAATCCATGCCATTTCCCGGCAAACCGCCCCAAGCCCTACAACACGATGCCGCGTCCGCCATCCACCGCCAGAATCTGACCGGTGACATAGCTGGCATCCAGCAGCAAAAAGGCTACCGCACGGGCAATGTCATCCGGCTGGCCGGTACGCTGCAAGGGAATGGTGGCTTCTATTGCCGCGCGCTCTGCCGCGTCGAAAGACGCCTCGCCTTCCGGCCACAGGTTCACCCCCGGTGCCACGCCATTCACCCGCACATCCGGTGCCAGCTCCAGCGCCAGACTGCGAATCAGCTGGGCATGCCCGGCCTTGGCCAGGTTGTACACCACATGGCGCTTCATCGGCCGGTCCACGTGGATGTCTGAGATGCCGACAATGGCACCGCCGTTACGGCGCAAGGCCGGTGCCACCGCCTGACTGAGAAACAGCGGGGCCTTGAGGTTGCTGCCCATCAGGTCGTGCCAGGCCGACTCGTCGATCTGGCCGATTTCGGTAGGGAAAAAACTGGAGGCATTGTTGACCAGTCCATCCAGCCGCCCGAACGCGGCAATGGCCTGTGCTGCCAGCTGGCGCACCGCCTGCATGTCCAGCAAATCGGCCTGCAGCAGTACAACCGATTCCGCTCGCTGTGCATTCAGCTCGGCGGCCAAGGCTTCGGCATCCGCTTGCGAACCACGGTAATGCAACACCAGCCGCACCCCGCGCGCATGCAGCAGCCGGGCAATACCAGCCCCTACCCGGCGCGCACCACCGGTAATCAGTACCACACGCTGTTCATTCACTTGCATCAAGCGCTCTTGCTGTTGCTTCATATCCTGTTCAGCCTTTCCTGCCTGCCTTGCAGCGCTGTATTTGCTGGCTGCGCCGACAACAAAATGCGCAGTGCCTCTTCACCCCTGCGCCGCTTTCGACCACAATCGCCGCACATTGTAGCAGGATGCACGTCATGACCACCCTACCCGCCCCCAGCGCCGAGGCGCTTGCCACCAGCCAGGCGCTGTGCGCCCATATCCGTCAGGCCATCAGCCAGGCCGGTGGCTGGATACCCTTTTCCCGTTACATGGAGCTGGCGCTGTACGCACCGGGCCTGGGTTATTACTCGGCCGGCAGCCACAAGCTGGGCAGCGCCGGTGACTTTACCACCGCGCCGGAAATGTCGGCCTATTTTGGCCGAACCCTGGCCCGGCAGATTGCCGAACTGCTGCCGCAAACCGCTGGCACGGTGTACGAATTCGGTGCCGGCACCGGCAAGCTGGCCATTGATATCCTGACCGAACTGGAAAAGCTGGACTGCCTGCCTGAGCATTACATCATCATCGACCTGTCGGCCGACCTGATCGAACGCCAGCAAACGGCCATTCGCAGCGCCCTGCCCCATCTGGTCGACCGGCTGCAATGGCTGAGCGTGCTGCCGGAGCAGCTGGACGGCGTGGTGATCGGCAATGAAGTGCTGGATGCCATGCCCTGCGAGCTGCTGCACTGGACTCCGGAACCACTGCAACGCGGGGTGGCGCTGGATGGCGACAACTTCGTCTGGCAGGACCGCCCGATCCAGGACCCGGCACTGCAACGGCAGGCTGCGGCACTGAACATTCACCAGGCGGGCTATATCAGCGAGCTAAGCCTGAGCAACACCGCCTTCATCCATACCCTGGCGCGGCACCTGGTGCGTGGTGCCATCCTGCTGGTGGACTATGGCTATCCGGCAAGCGAGTTCTACCATCCACAACGGCATATGGGCACCTTGATCGGCCATTACCGTCATCACACGGTGGATGACCCCTTCTTCCTGCCCGGCCTGATGGACCTTACCTGCCACGTGGATTTCACCGCCATTGCCCAGTCCGGCATCGATGCCGGGCTGGACCTCATCGGCTACACCACGCAGGCGCAGTTCCTGATCAATGCCGGCATCACCCAGCTATTGGGCGAACTGGACGCCGACGATAGCGCCAGCTATCTGCCGGTGGTGGCCATGGTGCAAAAACTGCTGTCCATGCAGGAGATGGGCGAGCTGTTCAAGGTGATCGGTTTTGGCCGTGGCGTCAGCATCGACTGGCAAGGCTTTGTACAGGGCGACCGCTGCCACACACTGTAAGCCGGACGGCTGGACGATTTGTCTGCAAATGTGGTTGACAGCCGAAAAAACGCTGCGTATAGTTCGCGTCTCGGTGCAAGCGCATCGAGAAACGTGGCGAATTAGCTCAGTCGGTTAGAGCGACGGAATCATAATCCGCAGGTCCGGGGTTCGAGTCCCTGATTCGCCACCACAGTTTGCGAAGTTTGACTTGTCAGGCTTCACGGCGAATTAGCTCAGTCGGTTAGAGCGACGGAATCATAATCCGCAGGTCCGGGGTTCGAGTCCCTGATTCGCCACCAGTTTCAGCAAAAGGCCAACTCTCAGGAGTTGGCCTTTTGTTTTGCCCCTCCCATACCCTTCTGCGTTGCCACTCACCCCTTGCTTGCCGCCTGGCACACTGCTTGTCAGCAGGCTGCTACGCCATGCACACCAATTCCATTGGAATAGTTTGTCCATTTACCAGCAAAATACTTGTGCTTTTGATCAAATATAGGCATAACTACTGCGCCTGCCCTCACCCTGCGGCTGGCATGGTGCGGCTCGTCACACCCTGAACGTGGCCATAACCTTTATAAAAATAAACAAAGCCGGCTGACTTGGCATGTAATGCTGCCGGCAACCTGGCGAATATCCCCCACAGAAAAAATCAGAAAAGATCAAATATCATCTCTGCTGCCCATCAGCCGGAGAGGGGGGCCGCTGCCTGCAGGCAGACGGCAATCGTTGAGCATGTCCACAGGAAGGCATCATGCAAATCAAGTCCAGGCTTACCATGCTGGCCCTTGTCACCACGCTCGGTCTTTGCGTGCAAGGCGGGGTAATGGTTTACACCCAGTTCAGTCTTGGCCAGTTCATCCGGCATCTGGTGACGGGCGATCTGCCCAGCTTGCAAACCTTGCAGCGTTTTCAGACCGACACGCTGAAAATGACGGTGAACGCCCTGCTGCTGGGTGCCACCGACAATGCCAACGAATTGCAGCAACTGCCCAAGGCCATCAGTGATGCCGAACAGGATGCCCGCAGCGCGCTGCGCACCTACCGGGCACAAGCGCAAGATAGCCAGGCACAAAGCCTGCTGCAGCAAGATCAGGCACGGCTGGACGACTATGCCAAGGCACTGAAGCCCTATCTGGAAGCCACCGAATCAGGTGACATCGTCGCGGCCAAGTCGGCGCTGCGCCAGGTGGTGCCGAGCGCCCGTGCCGTGCTGGCAGCGGGGGACGCCCACCTGCAAGCCAATTACCGGCAAGCGGCAAATCAGGCGGAACAGGCCACTGGCCTGCTGCACTTTGTGCAGTGGCTGAGCCTGGCCACCGTGGTGCTGTGCCTGCTGGTGGTGGGCAGCATGAGCTGGTCGCTCACCCGCTCCCTGTCCCGTGCCATTCAAGGCCTGCAAAGTGCCATTACCGGCATTGCCGAATCGCTGGACTTCACCCGCCGCGCACCGCAAAACAGTCAGGATGAACTGGGTGCCACCGCCAGCGCCTTCAACGGGCTGATTGGCAAACTGCATGACAGCCTGCAAGCCTTGAGCGGGCAGATCAGCCAGCTGACCCAGGCTTCGGCAGGGCTCGCATCCTCGGCCGGAGAAGTTGCAGACACCGTTGCGCGCCAGAGCGAAATTTCCGCCAGCGTGGCGGCAACCGTGCAGCAGCTGACGGTGAGCATCAATCACGTGGGCATGCAGGCGGCCGCCACCAACGAACAAGCCCTGCAGACCGGTGCGCTGGCCAATACCGGTGGCGCGGTGGTCAGCAGCACGGTGAGCGACATCCGCGACATTGCCGATACGGTGGGTACCGCCTCCAGCAGCGTGCGCCAGCTGGGCGAGCAGGCACGCTCCATTGTCGCTGCGGTTTCGGTCATCAAGGACGTGGCCGATCAGACCAATCTGTTGGCACTGAACGCTGCCATCGAGGCTGCCCGCGCCGGAGAGCAAGGCCGCGGCTTTGCCGTGGTGGCCGACGAAGTGCGCAAGCTGGCCGAGCGCACCAGCAGCATGACCAACCAGATCAACACCGTCATCAACGCCATTGCCGGCAGCAACGAAGACACCGGCAAGGCCATGGCCGCCACCGAAACCCGGGTGGAAACCGGCCTGCAGCGGGCCGATGCCGCGCAAGACGCCATCGAGCGCATTGCCCATACCACTCAGGAACTGGTGCAACTGGTGGGCAGCATCACCACCGCCATCCGCGAGCAGGCCAGTGCCAGTACCGAAATTGCGGTGCAGGTAGACCATATCGCCCAGATGGCACAGCAAGCCAACGGCAATGCTTCGGCAGCCTCCGGCTCGGCGCTGGCGCTGGATGCCACCGCCCGCCGCATGCAGGAGATTGTGGCGGCCTATCGCCTGTAAGCCTGATCCAGCGCAGAAAAGCAGGTTTCGGGCCGGGTAATCTTGCATTAGATTGAACACATGGCATGCCATCTGGCTGCCATGTTTCCCGTCTTGCGAAAGTGCCCCCATGTCCGCTCCCGTCCTTCCCCTCGCCTGCGACGACAGCATCCATGTCGATTTGCGTGAAGTCATCCATGCCCTGTCCGATGCACTGGACCTGGTGGGGATTGATGATGTGGCACACGGCAAACGGGTGGGCATCATGGCGTGGAATTGCGCACTGGTGTTGCAGCGCAGCCGCCAGAAGGCGGACTTCCTGTTCGACCTGGGCCTGCTGCACGATATCGGCGTATCGTCCACCCGCACCCATCAGCATCTGGTCAGCGAATTCGACTGGGCCGGCTCGCAGCAGCACTGCCAGGATGGCGCCAGCTTGCTGGCAGGCTTTGCCCCGCTCTCGGCCATGGTGGAACCGGTGCGCTACCACCACACGCCTTGGAATACCTTGAGCACACTGGATGTGCCGCTTGAGGTGGCAGAACAGGCCAACCTGATTTATCTGGTAGACCGGGTGGACGCCATGGCTGCGGCCTACTACCAGGGTGGTGAATTGCTGATGCATACCGGAGCCATCCGCGAGCGCATTGCCAGTTATCGCGGCAGCCATTTTGCCCCGCAACTGGTGGATGCCTTCTTGCAGGCGTCCCGCGCGGAAGCCTTCTGGCTGCAACTGGAGCCGCGCGGCATTGCCGGCATGCTGTACGACCGGCGTGGCGAGCGTCACCCCTGCACTGCCACCACTACCCAGCTCAAGCAACTGGCCACGCTGTTTTCCCGCATCGTGGATGCCAAGAGCCCGTTCACCGCACGTCACTCGCAGGGGGTGGCCGGGCTGTCGCGCTGGCTGGCCGAACGCGCCGGGCTGTCACCCGGCCGCTGCGACCAACTGGAAATTGCCGCGCTGCTGCATGACCTTGGCAAACTGCGGGTGCCCGACGAGGTCCTGGACAAGCCCGGCGGGCTGGATGCCCATGAGCGCAGCCTGATCAATGCCCACAGCTTTGAAACCTACCAGATCCTGCGCCATATCAGCGGCTTCGAGGAAATTGCCTGCTGGGCGGCGTATCACCACGAAGAACCCGATGGCCATGGCTACCCCTTCCACCTGAGTGCAGCCAGCATGAGTCTGGAAGCCCGCATCCTGCGGGTGGCAGACATTTTCCAGGCTCTGGCGCAGGACCGCCCCTACCGCACCGGCCTGAGCGCCGCACAGGTGCTGGCCACCTTGCAGGACTTTGCCGCGCACGGGCGCATCGACCCGGAGATTCTGGCCATTGCTGCCGGGGACATGGATGGTGCCATGGCAGCAGCCCTGCCGGTGGCCAGCATGCAGTGACCGGCTTGCCATGATTTGCCAGCCCGCCAGCGGGAGCGGATAATCGCCAGCCCCAACCCTGGGTCAACCCGAGCGGAGAATCTGCAAGATGAGTGATGAGCAACTGCGTCTGTCCAAACGCATGGTGGAACTGGGGCTGTGCTCGCGTCGCGAAGCCGATGCCTTTATCGAGCAAGGCCGAGTGCGGGTGGATGGTCAGGTCGTTCAGCAACTGGGCAGCCGGGTAAGCCCGCAGCAGCGCATCGAACTGGATGCCCCACGCATGAGCCTGGACGGGTTGAGCATCAGCCTGCTGCTGCATCGCGCGCCCGATAGCCGCTTGCCTCTGGCCGGGCTGATTACCCCGCAGCAACGCCATGCCCGGGACAACAGCGAAGTCAGCTTCAATCCGCGCCATCTGAAAGCCTTGCAACAAGCCGGTGCGCTGGACCAGGACAGTCATGGGCTGGTGGCACTCACCCTGGACAAGAAACTGGCACGCAAACTGGCGGATGCCGAACAGGAATACCTGATCCAGCTGGAAGCCGCCCCGGCGGCCGAGCTGCTGAAACAACAGTTGCAAGCCTTGCAACTGCCGGGCAAGCCGCCACGCGGTTTGAAGATCAGCCGTCAGAGTGACCGCCAGCTACGCATGGTGCTGTCAGCCGTGCAGCCCGGTCAGCCCATGGCCATCTGCCAGGCACTGGGTTTGCAGCCGCTGGCGCTGCGCTGCATCCGCATTGGCAAACTGGGCATCGGCGACCTTCCCGCCGGGCAATGGCGCTACCTGCTGCCGATGGAGTCCTTCTAACTTACTGAGTGGCCAGGGTATCCAGCGCGGAGTCCAAGGCAGCGGCCAGTGCAGCCGGCTGGCTGATGGCCTCTGGCCAGTTGTGACGCTCATGCCCGGCGCCGCTCTGGCGCCGGTAATCCACGCCGTAAGCATCCAGCCCCAGCAGGGTGATGCTCTCCGGCACCCGGGCCTGCTGTAACAGTGCGGCCTCCTGTGCCAGCGGCAGCACATCCGGGTTCAATTCCTCCGCCTCCAGCCAACCCATGCGCCCCACGCCACCGATATAGCGCAGGCGCTGCGGCAGCAGGCGGAAGAACATGAAATCCAGTTGCAGCAAGTCCTCTGCCTGCGGCTGGTAGCGCAAAAAGCGCTGTAGCAACAAGTCATCCGCCTCGATGCGCTGCGCATCGGCCAGCAAGGTCAGTCTGGCTTCCGCCTGCACATCCTCGGCACCCTTTTGCAGTACCGCCAGGCTGCAACGTCCATCGGCCAGCAGATTGCGCGTGTGTTCGGCCAGCGCGCTGATCAGCAGCAGCGGGCGGTGCTGTTCATCCAGTACATAAGGCAGCACCGTGGCATAGGGATAACCGGCCAGCTGAGCGGAGTGGGTGGCCAGCGTGGCATGATGCTGGGCGTGCATCAGTTGCAAGGCGGCGATGGGCGCAATTTTCACCAGTATTTCTCCTGAAACCTGCCAACAGTCATGTCGGCCATTTTATGGCAGCCGGACACGGCCTGCCCGCCCGTGCAGCGTCAGACTCTTGTCTTGCGCGAGGACAAACTCAGTGCGGGTCGACCGGCTGCTGCAGGCTTTGCACATACTCCAGCAACTGGGCGGCCGGCATGGGGCGGGCAAAATGGAAGCCTTGCATCACGCGACATCCCAGCGCCAGCAGGCGCTCGCTTTGCGCCTGTGTTTCCACGCCTTCGGCCACCACATCCATGCCCATGTCGCGTGCCATCGACAAGGTGGCACGTACCACGGCTTCATCATCAGTAGTGCCGGGCAAGGTGCGGACAAAGCTGCGGTCTATCTTGAGCCGGCTGATGGGGAAACGGCGCAGGCGGGACAGCGAGGAATAGCCGGTGCCAAAGTCGTCCAGCGCAAAGCGGCAACCCAGGGCCACCAGTGCATGGAATACGTCCAGATGGTGGCTTTCTTCATGCATCAGCGCACCTTCGGTCAATTCCAGTTCCAGCGCACCGTCCTTCAGCCCGTAACGCTGCATCAGGCCTTGCACATACGGTTGCAGGTCGCTGCGCTCCAGCTGCACCGGGGAGATATTGACCGAAACCGGCAGTTGCAGGCCATGCGCGCGCCAGCTGGCCTGTTCGGCACAGGCCTGGGCCAGCACCCAGCGTCCCAGCTCGACAATCAGGCCAGAGCGCTCGGCCAGCGGAATGAATTCGCCCGGCGGCATGAAACCACGTACCGGATGCAGCCAGCGCACCAGCGCTTCGCAGCCTATGCACTGGCCGCTGACGGCATCAATCTGCGGCTGGTAGTACAACACCAGCTGGCCCGGTTCGTCTTGCAGCGCCCGGCGCAAATCGCGCTCCAGTGTCAGACGTTCAAGCACCAGCACATTCATTTCCGGCGTGTAATAACGCAGGGTATCGCGCCCGGCTTCCTTGGCCGCATACATGGCCATGTCTGCGTGGCGTAGCAGGGTGTCAGGGTCCTGCCCATCCTGCGGGTACAGCGCCACGCCGATACTCACGGTGCAGCGCAGTTCATGTGCATCCACCAGCACGGCCTGATCAAACAGAGCCAGCAGCGCACTGCCCAGCGCCTCCAGCTGCGACTGATGCGTATAGGGCATCAGGATGACAAATTCGTCCCCGCCCAAACGGGCCAGCATGGCCTCTGGCGGCAGCGGTTGTTGCAAACGGCGCGCAATGCTGACCAGCAGCTGATCCCCCACCGGATGGCCCAGGCTGTCATTCACTGTCTTGAATTCGTCCATGTCCAGGAACAGCACCGCCAGTTGACCTTGCTGGCCGGCGGCGTCCAGCTCGCGGCGTGTCATGCTGAGCCAGCACGGCCGGTTGGGCAGGCCGGTCAGGCTGTCATGCAAGGCCAGATAGCTGACATTGGCCTCGGCCTTGCGGGTGGCATCCAGCTGCACTTGCAACTGCTGGTTGGCATCGGCCAGCTCGGCGGTGCGCTGCTGCACCTCGCCCTCCATCCGCCGGGTATAACCGGTGACAATCAGCAAGAAACCGCCAAACAGGCCGGTCATGGCCAGGCCCACCACAAAGGTGATCCACTCCAGCCAGCTGCGTAGCCCGTCCAGGTATTCTTCGCTGGCACGCAGGCGCAAGGCCCAGTTGCGCCCGGCAAAGACAAAGCGGCTTTCCAGATGAGGCCGCTGACCGAACCAGCCACCCTTGCCGCAGTTTTGCGGGCCGGACAAACGGTGGAAACCCGGCATGCCGTCGATGTCGATCAGGCAGACTTCAATATCATGTCGCACATCGAGCTGCAGCGTGGTTTGCACAATGTCGTCCATGCGGAACAGGCTGGAAATCACCCCGCGCAGTACCTGGTGCTGCATGGCATCGGCCGGGGCATACACCGCCTGGTAGAGGGCAATGGCTTTTTGCTTGCCCACTTCCTGCACCAGGCGGATGGCCGGACTGGCTTCCGCCTGACCGCTTTGCATGCTGCGGCGAATGGTGCTGGCCAGTATGGGTGAGGACAGGATATCCAGGCCCTGGGCGCGCAGATTGCGCTGCAGCGGTTCGTTGAAACGGATGGGGAGGTAGGATGGCCGCTGGGGCGAAGGCTGGATGTTTCCCGCCGGATCCCGCGCCTGGATGGCACGTCCGCCCAGCACATCCCGCTCGAAAGCCTTGCGCTCGGCATCATTCACCAGCGGACTCCAGCCCAGGCTTTGCGTACCGGGCAAGCGCCCCAGCCAGGGCGAAGTCAGCTCTGCCCATTGCTCGGTCGAGGATACCGGGGCGCTGCTTTGCAATTGCTTGAGTGCCAGCATCACGTCCAGCTGCATCTCCAGACGCTTGCGCAGGGCCAGTTCGATCTGGTTGGCATCGCGGTTGAACTGGCTTTGCACCCGCAGTGCTTCCCAATGGTGAATCAGCACGCTGAGGCTAGCCATGGTGAGCGCCGTCAGCAGCATGGGCCACAGCAAGGCACGGCTGCGCGCCTGCCATTCACTGCGCGGCCGGCCAAAACGCGCCAGCATCAAGGGCAGCATGATCAGGCAGCCAAAGGTATCGCCCAGCCACCAGTTCCAGGCGTTGAACAGGGTATCGGTACGGGGCAGCACGCCCAGCATGGCCAGCAAGGGCACGCTGATGCCACTGCATGCCAGGCAGGAAAGCGGAATCACCAGCAACATCAGGCGGATCACGCTGGCGGCATTATCCAGACGGTTGGGCCAGCCTATGGTACGGGTGATGAGCCAGCGCCCTGCCAGCGCCTGCAAGGTTGCGGCTACCGGCACAATCAGCAGGGACAGAAACCCCCAGCCCTGCACGCCGGTCTGCCAAGCCGCCGCCACTTGCACCAGCAAGGAGCCCAGCAGCACGCCGGGCCACAAGGATCGCCCCCACAGCAGCAAGGACATCAGGGCCAGGCCGGCAGCAGGAAAGACAGGTGCGGTATAGCCAGGCGGAATGGCGCTATACAGCGAGGGGATGCCGATCAGGGCATACACCACAGCCAGCCGCAAAATGGCAGGAAGTCTAACAGGCACTAGGCACCTTGCAGTTATAAATGACAGCTTGCTGACATTAGCATGATGTACCGTAAGCGTCACTTGTCATGCTCAACATCAGCCTGTACGAATAAAAAAACCAAAGCGTGCAGGTAAAAAACGGCAAATCGTCCGGCAATACAAGGCACTTGCTACGGTGGCGTGGCTAACGCTGGATGATGTGTGCGGCAACTGCCCTATCAGCCGGTAACGGTGCGCGGCCTTCCAGCAGGGCGAAAATCTGCGCCAGGCAGTGCTCTGCCATGCCCTGACCATCCTGCACGATGGCATCCACCGGAATGGGCAGGCAGTCGAGCAAGGGGTGATCGTCAAACGTCATCAGACAGGACGGAGCCTCGCGCAGATGGTGGGTCTGACTCATGAAGGACAACACCCCTTCAAGCAAGGTAATGGAGGCGGTGAACAAGGCTTGCGGGTAGCGCCCTGTGGCGGCATACCACTGCTGCATCATGGCAAAACCGGAAGCGCGCTGGAAATCGCGCTCCACCACCCACTCTGCCGGGGCCTGCATGCCATGCTGTTGCAGCGCCTGACGGAAACCTGCCAACCGGTCGCGGCTGGGAGAAAGCGTGGGCTGACCACCGAAATACACTACCTCCTGCACACCGTGCGCCAGCTTGCTGCCAATCAGCCGGGCCACGGTATCGGTGGCATCAGTCACCACCGACGGAATGCCACTGCCATCGATGCGGCGGTCGACAAACACCAGCGGCAGACGGCTGGTCCATTTCTGATACAGGGCGGCATCACTGCTGCAAGGCACCACGGCCATGCCATCCACCTGACGGGCCACCAGGTGCGCGATGCCTTCGGCTTCGCGCTGCGGGTCCTCGTCACTGGTCACCAGCACCAGCTGGTAGTCGCGCTCGCGGCACAGGTTTTCCATGGCCTGCGCCAGCGTGGCATGGGCCGAGTTGGTCAGGTCGGGAATCACCAGTCCGATGCTGTTGCTGCGTTTGCTGCGCAATGACCGTGCCGATTGCGATGGGTTGAAATGGTGCTCGCGTGCCACTTTCTCCACCCGTTCCACCGTGGCTGGCGAAATGCGATAACGCTCGGCATGGCCATTGAGCACCATGCTGGCCGTAGTACGGGATACGCCGGCCAGGCTGGCAATGTCATCGATGGTGAGGCGCTTGTAGGCAGTCACGCAAGACTTTCTGTAAGGGGTTGGTCACCGGCAGCAACACCCCCCGCAGCCTTGTCAGCAGCGGGGGTTGGCTGGCTTGTAGCGATTGTATTACAAGCGGGCTGGCACAGGAAAACCCTGTACCAGCCATGGCTTCCCGCTTACTGCTTGATCAGGTTCAGCGGTACCGGAATGAACTTGTCCACGCTCTGGCCGGCTGCCAGTTTCTTGGCAGTCTGGATGCCATACTGGCCGATCAGCTCCGGTTGTTGCTGCACGGTAGCGGCCAGCGTACCGGCCTTCACGGCGGCAACGGCGTCAGCGGTGGCATCAAAGCCCACCACCACCACGTTTTTCAGACCGGCAGCCTGAATGGCCTTGAGTGCACCCAGTGCCATTTCGTCGTTGTGGGCAAACACACCCTGGATGTCCTTGTTGCCCTGGATGATGTTTTCCATCACCGACAGGCCCTTGGCGCGGTCGAAATCTGCCGGTTGCTTGGCCAGCAGTTTCACATCAGCCTTGCCATCCACCACCTTGTGGAAACCTTCGCCACGCTCACGTGCAGCAGAAGAGCCGGCAATGCCTTCCAGCTCGACGATACGACCCTTGCCACCCAGCTTTTCCAGCAGGTACTCACCGGCCATCTTGCCGCCTGCCACGTTATCCGAAGCAATGTGGGCACTGACTTCGGCACCGTTTACGCTGCGGTCCAGTGACACCACCTTGATGCCCTTGCCGGTAGCTTCCTTCACCACATTGGCCACGGCGGAGGAATCAGTCGGGTTGATCAGGATGACGTTCACCTTTTTCTGGATCAGGTCTTCCACACTGGCTTGCTGCTTGGCCGGGTCGTCCTGGGCATCCACGGTAATCAGGTTGACGCCGTCTTTCTTGGCTTCGTCTTCAGCGCCCTTGCGCAGCGACACAAAGAAGGGGTTGTTCAAGGTGGATACGGCCAGGCCGACAGTCAGCTTGCCATCGGCGGCAGCGGCAGGCGCACTGGCGGCAGCCGGCGCGGCGCTGTCCGGACCTTGCTTGGAGCAGGCAGCAATGCCGAACACCAGCATGCTGGCCAGCAGCGGATGAAGAATGCGATTCATGGTGAGTCTCCCTGATATTGACTACGTTGCGTTAAACAGCCCTGGACAGGACTTTTGTTGATTCAAACCCTGCGTTTACTTTTTGCCGCTGCGGTCGATCAGCACCGCCAGCAAGATGACCACACCCTTGATCACCTGCTGGTAGAAGGACGATACGCCCAGCAGGTTAAGGCCATTGTTCAGCACGCCAATCAGCAGCGCGCCCATCAGCGTGCCGAAAATCCAGCCGCGGCCGCCGGTCAGGCTGGTACCACCCAGCACCACGGCGGCGATGGCATCCAGCTCGTAGCCGCTGCCAGCGGTGGGCTGGGCGGAATTCAGGCGCGAGGTCAGCACCACCCCGGCCATGGCTGACATGGCACCGGAAACGGTATAGACCCACAGCTTGATCTGATCCACCTTCACGCCGGACAGACGGGCGGCTTCCTCATTGCCACCGGTGGCGTACACATGGCGGCCGAACACGGTTTTCTTCAGCAGGAAGGCAAACAGGCCGAACATGATCAGCATCCACACCACCGGAATCGGCACCAGCCCGGCCACATAGCCACCGCCCAGCATGGAGAACAGATCACTATTGAAGCCGGTAATCGGGCTGCCGCCGGACACCACCAGTGCGAGGCCACGCAGGATGGTCATCGAGGCCAGGGTGGCAATGAACGGCGCCACCTTGCCCTTGCTCACCACCAGGCCATTGAGCAGGCCCATCACACCACCGCCGATCACCCCCAGCAGGGTGGCCAGCATCGGGTTGACGCCAGACTGGATCAGCGTGGCAATACCCACCGAGGACAGCGCCAGAATGGAACCCACCGACAGGTCGATGCCGCCCAGCAGGATCACCAGCGTCATGCCAAAGGCAATCAGCGCATTGATGGACACCTGCCGCATCACGTTCAGCAGGTTGGCCACGGTCAGGAAGTCCGGGCTGAGTACGGCCAGCCCCACCGACACCAGCACCAGGGCGATGAAGGGCCCCAGCTTCTGCAGGGTGGCTTTTTGTTTTGGAGTCATTATTTATTCCCTTGCTCTTGTTCAGGCGGCGTGCGCCGTACCGGTGGCCGCAGCCATGATGCCTTCCTGGGTGGCCTCGGCGGCCTCGAACAGGCCGGTCTGGCGGCCTTCGTGTATCACCAGGATGCGGTTGCTCATGGCCATGACTTCCGGCAATTCCGACGACACCATCACGATGGCCACACCCGCTGCGGCCAGTTGGTTGATGATGTGATAAATCTCGGCCTTGCCACCCACGTCCACCCCGCGGGTGGGTTCGTCCAGCAACAACACCTTGGGCGGCTGGGCCAGCCATTTGGCAAACACCACTTTTTGCTGATTGCCACCGGACAGCGATTTCACTTCCAGTTCCGCGTCGCGGGTGCGGATACGCAATTGCTCGATCAAGCCGGCCACCGCCTGCTGCTCGGCCGCATCCGACACCACACCCAGGCGGGCGTACTGCGGCAGATGCACCAGGGTGGCGTTTTCGCGCAAGGACATGCCCAGTACCAGGCCCTGGCTCTTGCGGTCTTCCGTGACGAAAGCCAGCCCGGCGGCAATGGCGGCACCGGGGCTGTGCAGGCTGACCGCCTCGCCATCCAGCAACACCGTGCCCGCCATGCGGCGGTTCAGGCCAAACAGGGTCTTGAGGATTTCACTGCGCCCAGCGCCCATCAGCCCGGCCACGCCCAGTACTTCCCCGGCCCGGACGGCAAAGCTGATGTCGCGCACATGGTGCTCGTCAGCCAGCCCATCCACCTGCAGGCGCACGGCCCCCGGCTGTACGGTACGGCGGGGAAAGCGGTCGCCGATTTCGCGCCCCACCATCATGTGCACCACTTCATCAAAACCGGTGTGGGCAATCACCCGCTCGCCAACAAAGCGGCCATCGCGCAACACGCTGATCTTGTCGCAGATGCGGAAGATTTCTTCCATGCGGTGTGACACATACACAATGGCGACACCACGTGCCTTGAGCGCCTGCATCAGGCCGAACAGGGTGTCGATCTCACGTTCGGTCAGCGCGGCGGTAGGCTCATCCATGATCAAGAGACGTGCATCCATGGCCAGTGCCTTGGCAATTTCCACCATCTGCTGCTGACCGATGGACAGGTTGCCGGCTTCGGCTTCCGGGTCGATATTGCCAGCCCCAAGTGACGCCAGCTGCGCCTGTGCCTCGCGCCGCATGCGGGCGCTGTCGATTACGCCAAAGCGCGACGGTTCACGACCAAGGAACAGGTTTTCCATCACCGACAGTTGCGGAATCAGGTTCAGTTCCTGATGGATGATGGCAATGCCGCAGGCTTCGGCCTGACGGGTGGAGCGGATGTCCACTGTCTGGCCATCGATCACGATGCTGCCGGCATCGCTGCGGTACACCCCGCTGAGTATTTTCATCAGCGTGGATTTGCCGGCGCCGTTCTCGCCCATCAAGGCGTGGATTTCGCCACCGGCAATGGCAAAGTCCACTTCTTCCAGCACCCGGACCGGGCCGAAGGCCTTGCTGATACCCTGCATGACAACATTCATCACCAGGCCCTCAGAAAATCACGCCGGAGTGCAAGATCACATTGGCGTACGGCGTACATTCACCGGTACGGATGATCACCTTGGCCTCCTGGCAGCGCTGTTTGAATTGTTCATGGCTGACAAACTCCAGTGCCACGCCCTGCGCGGCCAGGGCGGCCGCCTGCTCGACAACAGCCGGATTGTGGCTGCGGCATTCGTCGGCAAAGACGGCACGCTCGCACTGGAAATCCGCCAGCACGGTATCCAGCACGCGGGCAAAGCCCGGCTCGCCCAGCGCCAGCGCAAGGTCGATGCATTCCACACCAGCCGGAATCGGCAGGCCGCAGTCGGCAATCACCAGGCTGTCGGTATGGCCCATGCCGGCCAGCACGCGCGCGATGTCGCGATTCAGATGTCCCAGCTTTTTCATGCTTGTTGTTCCAGAAAATGTTGCAGCTCGGCCAGGGTGGGCATGCCGCTTTGCGCGCCCTGCTTGGTCACCGACAGTGCGGCGGCGGCATTGGCACGGCGCACAGCCTCGGCCAGGCCCAACGCCCAGAATGCCGCCAGCGCACCATTGAAGGTATCGCCGGCACCTGTGCTGTCGACGGCAAACACCGGAAAACCATTCACCTGCCGGAGCACACCGTCGGCATCAGCATAGCTGGCACCCAGGCTGCCCTGTGTCATCACGATACCCGCCGGACGGCTGGCCAGCAGTTGCTGCCAGGGCTGCTGGCTGCCCATTGCCACCGCCAGCTCGTATTCATTGGGCGTCAACAGGGAAACCTGTTGCAGCAAGGTGGCAGGCAGCGGCTGGGCCGGAGCGGGGTTCAGGATGAAGGGCTTGCCGTGGCGCGCCGCCAGCATGGCAGCATGCTCGACGGTAGCCAGCGGCACTTCCAGCTGGGCCAGCACCACATCGGCCTCGGCAAAGGCAGCTTCGGCGGCATCCAGCTGGGCGGGGGACACGGCATTGTTGGCACCGGGCACCACCATGATGGCATTGTCACCACCAGCCAGGGTGATGCTGGCCATGCCGGTGGCTTCACTGACCTGCGCTACCCAGCGGGTGTCCACGCCTTCGGCCTGCAAGCCACTGAGCAATTGCGCACCAAAGGCATCCTGCCCGACACAGGCAATCAGGCTGACATTGGCGCCCAGACGGGCAGCCGCCACGGCCTGATTGGCCCCCTTGCCACCGGGATAGGTGGCAAAGCGGCGACCAAACAGGGTTTCACCCTGACGCGGAAAGCTGTCTGCTTCCACCACCAGGTCCATGTTGATGCTACCGATCAGCAAAACGCGGCTCATGTTTTGTCTTTCTTGCGGCAAACCGTGTGATATGCCCGCTGCCCGGGCCGGGCAGAATGGCAAGCACGGTCTGCTGTTGATCAAACGCTAAAACGTACTCAGCAATGCGGTGAACTTATAGCAGAGCCCGCATGTCGGTGGAAGCGCAAAACGCAAAAAATGTAAGTTTTCAACTACATGGCGACAGAAAAAAACCACACCGTGGTGCATGCCAAGGCCGGTAATGCCTTGCCAGCGCCAGGATTTGCACCGCCACAGTGCCATTTGCCGCGCGGTTGTAGTTGCGGCGCACAATTAATCAAGCCCAAATTCCATGCGGCTTTGCGCATTTTCATGCCGCACTGCAATACCGACACAGCTGCCATTACCCGGCCGCACAAGTCCCCTGCGCCGGCGCTGCGGCTGTGCTAAACTCCCGGCAACACATTCATTTGATTATGAAAACACTCATCACCGCCCTCTTGCTCTGTCTGTTCTCACTGCCAGCCATGGCCGTGAACAGACTGCTGCCCGCCAATATCGTGGCCGGCACGCTCTCCAGTGTGGACAACAATGTCGTCACCTTCGTCAAAAGCGAAAGTTCGCTGCTGAACACGCTGGTTGCCATGGTGATTCCCAGCGGACAGAGCTATACCACTGCGCCCGGGCTGCGCATCTACGATGCCAACAACCTGTTCGTGCTGTCCGGACAATTACCCACGCTGGTGGGTAAAACGGTAGGCATCACACTGGACTTGCAAGGCAACATCAATCGCATCTGGGTATTGAGCGATGAAGAAATCGCCCAATTGCAACAGCGCCAGCAGTAAGGCGCCCTCCCCCATGAACCAGCTGGAATTCCTGTAAGCAATGAAGAAGGTATACATCAAGACCTTCGGTTGCCAGATGAACGAATACGACTCGGACAAAATGGTCGACGTTCTGGGCGATGCCGAAGGCATGATCAAGACAGACAATCCGGAAGAAGCCGACGTCATCCTGTTCAACACCTGTAGCGTGCGGGAAAAGGCACAGGAAAAAGTGTTCTCCGATCTGGGCCGCATCCGCCCGCTGAAAGAAGCCCGGCCCGACCTGATCATTGGCGTTGGCGGCTGCGTGGCCAGCCAGGAAGGCGACACCATCGTCAAGCGCGCACCTTATGTGGATGTGGTGTTCGGCCCGCAAACCTTGCACCGTCTGCCTGACATGATTCGCGCCCGCCAGCACAGCGGTGCGGCGCAGGTGGATATTTCCTTCCCGGAAATCGAGAAATTCGACCACATCCCCCCGGCCAAGGTGGATGGCGCTGCGGCTTTTGTGTCCATCATGGAAGGCTGCTCCAAGTACTGCTCCTTCTGCGTGGTGCCTTATACCCGCGGAGAAGAAGTCTCCCGTCCGTTTGAAGACGTTCTGACCGAAATTGCCGGTCTCACCCAGCAAGGCGTGAAGGAAATCACCCTGCTGGGGCAAAACGTCAACGCCTACCGTGGCGTGATGGCCGATGGCGAAATCGCCGACTTCGCCCTGCTGCTGGAATACGTGCACGAAATCCCGGGTGTGGAACGCTTGCGTTTTACCACCAGCCATCCGCGCGAATTCACCCAGCGCATCATCGACTGCTACGGCAAGCTGCCCAAGCTGGTATCGCACCTGCACCTGCCGGTGCAAAGCGGTTCCGACCGCATCCTTACCGCCATGAAGCGCGGCTATACCGCTCTGGAATACAAGTCCATCATCCGCAAGCTGCGCGCACTGCGACCCGACCTGTGCCTGTCATCGGACTTCATCGTCGGCTTCCCCGGTGAAACCGAAGCTGATTTCGCCCAGACGCTGAAGCTGGTCAAGGATCTGGAATTCGACTTCAGCTATGTGTTTATCTACAGCGCCCGCCCCGGCACTCCCGCAGCCAATCTCACCGACGACACCCCGCATACCGAAAAGGTACGCCGTCTGGAAGCGCTGAACGATGTGATCGAGGCGCGTGGTTTTGCCATCAACCAGAGCATGGTGGGCAGCGTGCAGCGCGTGCTGGTGGAAAACATCTCCAAGAAGGACCCGAACATGCTGGCAGCCCGTACCGCCAACAACCGGGTCGTCAACTTTGTCGGTCACCCGCGTCTGCTCAAGCAAATGGTGGATGTCGTCATTACCGAAGCGCGTCCGCATTCGCTGGCAGGGGAAATCCTGCTGCAGGAAGACCACTAACCCACATAAGGCGCAGACCTGTCATGTACATCGTTTCACTCAGTTATATCGCCCCGCTGGAGGAAATCGACACCCAGCTGGAACAGCATGTGCTGTGGTTGAAGCAATGCTATGCCGACGGTCTGTTCCTGGCCTCCGGCCGCAAGGAACCACGCACCGGTGGCATCATTCTGGCGCGCGGTGATCGCCATGTGCTGCAACAGCGGCTGGCGCAGGACCCCTTCGCCCTGGCCGGTCTGGCTCGCTACGATATCACCGAGTTTCACCCCAGCATGACGGTTGCCGGGCTGGAAATCCTGCAAGACCGGCCAAGCGCATGAGCAACACCATCAGCGCCCACCAGCCGCCACCACTGCGCCGCCATGCGGCCAGGGTGGTGCGCTACAGCCTTATTGCCCTGCCCGTCCTGCTGGCGCTCAGCCTGCTGGTGGGCCAGCCCGGCAGCAATGGCAACTGGGGTAGCCGTTCGCTCTTGCTGCTGACCGGCCCGGCCGCACTGCTTCCCACCGCCTTGCTGTATGCCGCCCTGCTGTGCGTGCTGGACAAACTGGCTTCGGCCGGGCTGCGTAACGGCCTGTTCATGTTGCTGACCTTGCTGGTCTGCGTTTTGCTTGTACTGGAAGCCAGCTTCTGGCTGGCGCTGCTGTTCAGCCACTGACACCTGACCCTGACTCATGAATACCACTCCTCTCAGTTTCAATCCGGTCGATAACGAACGGCTGGCCCGCTTGTGCGGCCCGCTGGATGAAAACCTCAAGCAGATCGAAACCGGTCTGGATGTGCAAATCCAGCGCCGTGGCGAACACTTCAAATGCAGTGGCGAGCAGGCCGACCTCGCGGTTTACAGCCTGACCCGCCTGTACCTGCTGGCAGAAAAGCAGGACATCTCGATTGACGACGTGCAGCTGGAACTGGTGGAAGCACGCCAGCACAATCATGCAGCCGATACCGACGCCCCGGTGCTGCTGACCCGCCGTGGCGACCTGCGTGGCCGTACTCCGCGCCAGAGTGGTTACATCAAGGCCATCAGCCAGCACGACATCACCTTTGGCATCGGCCCGGCCGGTACCGGCAAAACCTACCTTGCCGTGGCCTGCGCGGTGGATGCCATGGAGCGCGATGCCATCAAGCGCATCGTACTGGTGCGCCCGGCGGTGGAAGCCGGTGAAAAACTGGGCTTCCTGCCCGGCGATCTGGCACAAAAGGTCGACCCCTATCTGCGCCCGCTGTACGACGCCCTGTACGACCTGATGGGTTTTGACCGCGTCACCCGCCTGTTCGAAAAAAACCTGATTGAAATTGCACCGCTGGCCTATATGCGTGGCCGCACGCTGAACAATGCTTTCATCATTCTGGACGAGGCACAGAACACCACGCCAGAGCAAATGAAGATGTTCCTCACCCGCATCGGCTTTGGCTCGCGCGCGGTGATTACCGGTGACGTGACGCAGATCGACCTGCAACGCCATCAGAAAAGCGGACTGGTTGAAGTGGAGAAGATTCTGGGACACGTGCGCGGCATCCACTTTCACCATTTCCAGAGCGAAGACGTGGTGCGCCACCCGCTGGTGCAGAAAATCGTCGATGCCTACGATAACTATCAACTGAAAAACGATGAAACAAGCCAAGCGAAATAACCCGCTGCTGCGTCTGGCTGCCCGCCTGCAACTGACGCTGGAAGACCGCAGCCAGGCACAGCGGCTGCCCGATGCCAAACTGATCCGCCGCTGCTGCCAGGCCGCCTTGCAGGCCGATGTGCAACAGGCCCAGGTCAGCATCCTGCTGGTTGGCAGCGAAGAAGGCCGCAGCCTCAACAACACCTACCGCGGCAAGGACTACGCCACCAATGTGCTGTCGTTCGCACTGAATGAAGGCGAAAACATTGCCGATCTGCCCTTGTTTGGCGACCTGGTACTGTGTACCGAGGTGGTGGAAAAAGAAGCCGCCGAGCAAGGCATTGACCTGATGGCCCATTATGCCCACCTGCTGGTACACGGCATGCTGCACTTGCAAGGCTTTGACCACGAGGATGACGAAGAAGCGGAAATCATGGAAACGCTTGAAACTGTCATTCTCGCGAAGTTAGGATATCCCGATCCCTATCTAGAGGAAAAACGCTAACCCCATGGAAGACCCCAGTAAACACAAGCCCAGCCTGTTGGAACGCTTGTCCGCCATGCTCCTGCGCGAACCGGAAGACCGCGAGGAGCTGATCACCCTGCTGCACTCCGCCTTTGAACGCAATCTGCTGGACGCCGAAGCGCTGGCCATGATTGAAGGCGTACTGGAAGTCAGCGACCTGACCGCCCGTGATGTCATGGTGCCGCGCAGCCAGATGGACGTCATCCGCATTGACGACCCCATCGAACGCCTGCTGCCGGATGTACTGCGCACCGGCCACTCGCGTTTTCCGGTGATCGGCGACAACAAGGACGACGTGCTGGGCATCCTGCTGGCCAAGGACCTGTTGCATTACTTCCATGCCCCTGACCGCTTCGACCTGCGGGCCACCCTGCGCGCCAGCGTGTTTGTGCCGGAATCCAAACCATTGGATGTGCTGCTGCGCGAATTCCGCTCCAACCGTAACCACATGGCCATTGTGGTGGATGAATATGGCGGCGTGTCTGGCCTCGTCACCATCGAGGATGTGATCGAACAGATCGTCGGCGACATCGAAGACGAATACGACTTCGAAGAGGACGACAACAATATCGTGCCGGTTCGCGACCAGCGCTACCGCGTGAACGCCCTCACCGAAGTGGCGGACTTCAACGAGTACTTTGCCACCAGTTACGACGACGACGACGTCGATACCGTAGGCGGCCTGGTGATTTCACTGTTTGGCCACCTGCCCAAACGCGGCGAAACCGTCGAATCCGGCTCGCTGCGCTTCACCATCCTGCGCGCCGACAGCCGTCGCCTGCAGACTCTGCTGGTGGAACGGCTGCACAGCAATACCGCCGACAGCACCCAGGACTGACATGCGCACCCTGCTTGTACTGATTGCCGCCGCGCTTGCCGGGGCACTTACCCTCTACGGCTTTGCGCCCTACCGGCTGTACGGCTTGCTGCCCTTGTCGCTGCTGGCCCTGGCGCAATTGGTACAACGCAATCCCACCCTTGCCTTCCGTACTGGCTATGTCTGGGGTGTTGCAGCCTATACCAGCAACTTCAACTGGATATACAACAGCCTGCATGACATTGCCGGCCTGCCCGCGGTGCTGGCTGCGCCGCTGGTGCTGTTGCTACCCGCCTATCTTGCCATCTGGCCCGGCCTTGGCTGCTGGCTGGTCATCCGTATCGACCAGCGCCCATGGGTGCGCTGGCTGCTGGCATTTCCGGCCCTGTGGGAGCTGGGGGAATGGTTGCGCAGCTGGGTGATGACCGGCTTCCCCTGGGGAGCCGTCGGCTATTCACAGGTAACAGAAAGCCCCTTGTCGGGTTTCATCCCGCTGGGTGGCATCCATCTGGTCAGCTATCTGGTGGCACTCAGCGCCGGAGCCTTGCTGCTGCTGGCCAATGGCCAGCGCCTGCAACGCGCACTGGCTGCGACATTGCTGCTGGCAATATGGAGTGCCGGCTTCTGGCTGCAATCGGTCAACTGGACGGAGCCGGTAGGCAAGCCCTATCGGGTCGCTCTCGCCCAAGGGGATATTGCGCAAGTGCTGAAGTGGGATCCGGCCGCTTTTGAACAAACCCTCAAAACTTACTACCAGCAGGTTGCCAGTACCCAGGCAGATGTCATGATCTTGCCGGAAACTGCCCTGCCGGTGTTTCTGGATGACCTGCCTTCCGGCTACCTGACAATGGTGGCAGGCGATGCCCGGCGCAAGAACATGGCCCTGGCTACCGGCATTCCACGCCGCACCCCGGATGGCCGTGGTTATCTGAATGCCGTGGTGGTGCTGACCGACCCGGCGCTGCCCTCTTACGCCAAGGATCATCTGGTGCCGTTTGGTGAGTTCATCCCGCTACCCGGCCTGATTGGCTGGATTTACCAGTACATGAACATGCCACTGTCTGGCTTTAGTCGCGGTGGTGCCAATCAGGCTCCGCTGTTGCTGGCAGGCCACCACATTGCCTTCAATATCTGTTATGAGGACAGCTTTGGCGAAGAGTTGATCGGCCCCGCTGCCCGCGCAGGCATTCTTGCCAATGTCAGCAATCTGGCCTGGTTTGGAAAAAGCGTGGCCATGAGTCAGCATTTGCAGCTCTCCCAGGCGCGCGCACTGGAAACCGGCCGCTTCATGCTGCGCGCCACCAATAACGGCATGACGGCGATTGTGCGTCCCAATGGTGAAATTTCCAGCGTGGCAGCACCGTTCTCCCAGCAAGTGCTGGAAGGCATGGTGCAGGACTACCAGGGCCTGACACCATATATGCAGCTGGGCAATCAACCGGTGATCATCGCTTGTGCCAGCTTGCTGGTGCTGGCGATGGCGCTGGGTGCATACCAGCGTTACCGGGAAAAGCCCAGGCAACTGCCAGCCGCTGAAAACGACGCGTCCTGATCACGCACTACGAGTGGCAGAAGTAACGCAGAGCAGTTAGTGCTGCGGTAACTGAATAAAAAAGCCCTCCTGGTGGAGGGCTTTTGCTTGGCATGGCTTCTTACACGTGGAACTTGGATACCAGCTGACGCAAATCGTCGGCCAATGCATGCATGGCCTGCACTTCCTTCGAGGTACCTGCCGCCTCCTCTGCATTACCACTGGCGCTACGAGCGATCAATTCCACCTGCTGTGCAATTTCGGTGCTGGCACTGCCCTGTTCTTTCAGCGCATGTGATATCTCGTTCACCACATCCACCACACTGGTGGCGCTATCACGGATGTGGGATATCGCTTCCCCACCCTGAACCGCCAGTTGCAAACCATTCTTCACACGACCAACCGCTTCTTCCATACAGGCACGTGACTGATCGGAGCTGCTCTGGATTTCCTGGATCATGCCGGCGATTTCCTGCGTAGCCTGGCCGGTACGCTCCGACAGTTTGCGCACTTCATCCGCCACCACGGCAAAACCGCGCCCCATCTCACCCGCACGCGCAGCCTCGATGGCCGCATTCAGGGCCAGCAGGTTGGTCTGATCAGCAATATCCTTGATCACCTGCATGATGCTGGAAATGGTCTGGGTCTTGCTGGCCAGATCAGCAATGGTTGCTGCCGCCTGATCAACCGACTCGTTGATACGGTGCATTTCATTGACGGCGCTGGAGATCACTTCGCCACCTTCACGCGACAGGCGGCCGGACTCTTGTGACAGATTGCGCGCATCATGTGCATGGCTGGAAATATGATTGATACTGACCGTCAGCTGCTCGATGGAAGCTGCCATGGCTGCGGCTGCCTCACTTTGCTGATCAGAACCACGCACCACCGCATCCGAGCGGCGGGCCACATCAGAACTCATGCCGGACAAGCGTACGGCTTCATCGGCAATTTCCCGAACCAGCGACTTCAGATGCTGCTGCATTTGCTGAACCGCTGCCATCACGCTGCTTGTGTCACCTGCAGCCACGTTCACCTGGGTATCCAGATAACCATCCGCAATGCGACGGACCACCTGCATGGTTTCGCCAGGATCCGCCCCCAGTTGCCCCAATACGCTGCGCATCAGCAACAGCCCGGCAATCAGCAACAAGGCCAGAATGGCGGCCACCTCGGCCAGGGTCAGCCATAGTTGCTTCATGAACGCGGCCTGGACATCGTCCAGATAAATGCCAGTACCGATAATCCAGTGCCAGCGCTGGCTGGTCATCAGGTAGGAAATCTTGGGTTGCGGCTGGTCGAACCCGGGCTTGTCCCACACATAGGCGGCAAAACCTTGTCCATTACCTTTGCTTACCGTGTCAATGAACAACTGCCCCAGATCAACACCCGTCGGGGTCTTCAAACCCTGAACACTCTTGCCCAGCATGGCTGCCTTGGCACCGTGAATGACATAGTTCCAGTTCTGGTCGTAACCGAAGAAGTACTCCTTGCCGTCATAATGGCTGGCCATCAGCGCAGCAGCGGCCATTTGCTTGGCTTGGGCTTCACTCAGCTTGCCACTCGCCTCCAGGGCCTCATAGCTGCTGATGATGCCCATGGCGGATTCAACCAGGTTCCGTGTTTTGTCCTGCCTGTCCTGTAGCAGGCTATTGCGCTGGTTGTACAGGGCAAGACCACTCAGACAGCAAATCAGCAAGGCAACCAGCAACAGCCAAGCAATAAGACGGTTGCGTAATGACATTCCGGCAGTTGTGTTCATTTTTTTCTCTCTGTTCCCGTTGACAGTCTCTAGCAAGCAACTGCTCTAATTGACAGTTTCTGTCATTCTACATCTTTATAGACAAACATATAGCGGGGTTTACCCATGTGCCATTTAAAAGTAGTGAGTACATTCATCAGATGCCAGCTGTAAATCTGATATGAGCGATCAGCAGCAAGACAACCGTATAGCCTAGCAAGAATGCAAGCTGAAAATACTGATCTGATACAACAGCGCCAAAGATATCGTCATATAGAAGGTTCAGACTGCATGCCGATACCACCCATCTTCGACAAGGCGGACACCATAGGTAGTACAACAATGCTAGGATCATGCCTCGGACATTGCCAGAAAGAGCACACATGAAACTGACACAGATGTTTGTGCACCCAATGAAATCTGCACGAGGAATTGCCTACGACAGGGCTTTTGCCAGTGCGCAAGGCTTGCTGCATGACAGGGAATGGTTGCTCAGCACAGCGGATGGGCAGTTCCTGACCGCACGGCAATATCCACAAATGTTGCAAATTACAACAGCACTAATACCTGGTGGTTTGTTGCTGAGTGCTCCGGGACGTTCACCGATACTTGCCATGACCCAGGTCTACAAGCAAAAGGCGGCAGCAACCGTATGGCGTGCCAACTTCACGGCCTGGCATGGGGACGAACACGTGGATGCCTGGCTGTCTGATTACATGGGTACGAACTGTCGATTGCTATGGCTGGGCATGCAGTCCACACGCGTGTTGGATGGAGCACAGACCCCCATGTCATTTGCCGATGGCTATCCCTATCTGCTGGTGAATCAGGCCTCGCTGGACGCACTGAATCAGGAATTGCGCAAACCGGTGACGGTGCAACATTTCAGACCCAATTTGCTGATCAGTGGCGCACTTCCATACGAGGAGGATGACTGGAAGGTTATTCAGATCGGGGACATCGTATTTGATGTGGCCAAGCCATGCACCCGCTGCCAGATGATTACCACCGACCCGGTCAGTGCTGTCGTTGATGCAGACAATGAACCGATGCAGACACTCAGCAAGACCAGGCAACTGGCTGAGGGAATTTGCTTTGGCGTGAATCTGGTGGCACGGAGCGAGGGAATTCTGGAACTTGGTGCCCCCATGCAGGTGCATGAATCCAGGTATGAATTCTGATCACCACCTAAGGGCTGGAAGAACAGGTTGAAGCAGAAATGAAAAAAGCCAGCTTGCGCTGGCTTTCTTCATAACTTCACCGAATATTATTCAGCGGAGTCATCTACAACGGCAACGGCATCTTCAGCACGGTCAACCAGCTCAACCAGAGCCAGCGGGGCATTGTCGCCCTTACGGAAACCGTACTTCAGGATACGCACATAACCACCATTGCGGGCGGAGAAGCGCGGGCCGAGAACGTCGAAGAGTTTAACCACGATATCGCGGTCACGAGTGCGGTCAAACGCCAGACGACGGTTGGCGAGAGACGGCTTTTTGCCGAGCGTAATCAGCGGCTCGGCCACACGACGCAGTTCCTTGGCTTTCGGCAGCGTGGTCACGATAACTTCGTGCTTCAGCAGCGAATTCGCCATGTTGCGCAGCATCGCCAGACGATGGCTGGTCGTGCGGTTCAGTTTACGATTACTGTAACGATGACGCATTGTTAATGTCCTTTAGTCTCAAACTTACGGCTTTTCCAGACCAGCCGGAGGCCAATTCTCAAGCTTCATGCCGAGAGTCAGACCCTTGGAAGCGAGAACTTCTTTGATCTCGTTCAGCGATTTGCGACCGAGGTTCGGAGTCTTCAGAAGCTCGGTTTCAGTACGCTGAATCAGATCGCCGATGTAATAAATGTTCTCAGCCTTCAGGCAGTTGGCCGAACGAACCGTCAGTTCAAGATCGTCTACCGGACGCAGCAGGATCGGATCGATCGGCGGCGCCTTTTCAACGACTTCTTCAACCGCTGTGCCTTGGAGGTCAGCAAAGATCGACAGCTGATCCATCAGAATACGTGCAGCATTGCGCACGGCCTGTTCCGGTTCGATCACGCCATTGGTTTCAATATCGAGAACCAGGCGGTCGAGGTCGGTACGTTGTTCAACACGGGCGCTTTCCACAGCAAAGCTCACACGGCGAACCGGCGAGAAGGAAGCATCCAGTTGAATGGTACCGATGGAACGGTTTTCTTCATGAATGGAACGAGCAGACACAGGCTGATAGCCACGGCCTTTTTCGACCTTGATCTCCATGTCGATTTTGCCGCCAACAGAGAGGTGGGCAATCACGTGTTCCGGATTGATCACTTCAACATCATGCGGCAACTCGATATCGCCAGCCAAGACAGCACCTTCGCCTTCCTTTTTCAAGGTCAGCACGACACTGTCACGACCATGCAGCTTAAGCACTACGCCCTTGAGGTTGAGGAGGATGTCTACGACATCCTCGCGCACGCCATCAAGTGCGGAATACTCATGCAAAACGCCAGCGATAGTCACTTCGGTAGGAGCAAAGCCCGGCATCGACGACAGCAGGATACGGCGCAGCGAGTTGCCAAGAGTGTGAGCATAGCCACGCTCGAACGGCTCCATCGAAACGCGTGCATGGGTAGCAGATACCGGCTGCACGTCAATCAGACGAGGTTTCAAAAATTCCGAAGCGCTGTTTTGCATAGTCATTCCCTAAGAGCTAGCGATTACTTGGAGTAGAATTCCACAACGAGCTGTTCGTTGATATCGCTAGACAGTTCGGAACGTTCCGGAGCAGATTTGAAGACGCCTTCCATCTTCTTGGAGTCAACAGACACCCAGGAAGGGAAACCACCTTGCTCAGCCAGAGCCAGACCCTCTACGATACGGGCTTGCTTCTTGGCTTTTTCGCGGACAGACACTACGTCACCAGCTTTAACCTGGAAAGACGGAATGTTAACTACCTGGCCGTTCACAACGATAGCCTTGTGGCTTACCAGCTGACGTGCTTCTGCACGAGTGGAGCCAAAGCCCATGCGATATACAACGTTGTCCAGACGTGCTTCGAGCAGCTTCAGCAGGTTTTCACCAGTGGAGCCTTTACGACGTACAGCTTCCGCAAAGTAATTGCGGAACTGACGCTCGAGTACGCCATAGATACGGCGGATTTTCTGCTTTTCACGCAGTTGGACACCGTAGTCGGACAGACGACCCTTACGGGCGCCGTGTTGACCAGGCGGGGTATCCAGTTTGCACTTGGAATCCAGTGCACGACGCGCGCTCTTCAGGAAAAGGTCGGTGCCTTCACGACGAGCGAGCTTACATTTTGGGCCGATATAACGTGCCATGTTCTCACACTCTCCGAATTAAATACGACGTTTTTTGGGCGGACGGCAACCGTTGTGCGGTACCGGCGTCACGTCGGAGATGCTGGTGATCTTGAAACCCAGCGCGTTGAGTGCGCGAACAGCGGATTCACGACCCGGACCCGGGCCCTTGATACGAACTTCGAGGTTCTTCACACCGTATTCTTGGGCAACTTTACCAGCATGCTCTGCTGCTACCTGAGCAGCAAAGGGTGTACTTTTGCGCGAGCCCTTAAAACCAGCGCCGCCAGAGGTAGCCCAAGACAGTGCATTGCCTTGACGGTCGGTGATAGTGATGATGGTGTTGTTGAACGAAGCGTGAACATGCACGATACCTTCGCTAACAGACTTGCGCACTTTTTTGCGTACACGGACAGCTGTGTTTGCTTTAGCCATTTCTGTGTTCCTTTAGTTACTTCTTGCCGGCGATCGCCTTACGCGGTCCCTTACGGGTACGCGCGTTAGTGCGAGTGCGCTGACCGCGGCACGGCAGGCCACGACGATGGCGCATGCCGCGATAGCAGCCCATGTCCATCAGACGTTTGATGCTCATCGTGATTTCGCGGCGCAGGTCACCTTCAACAGTGAACTTCGCTACTTCTTCACGCAGAGTTTCCATCTCAGCGTCAGTCAGATCCTTCACCTTGGTGGAGGGGTTCACGCTGGCAGCAGCACAAATCTGCTGGGCGCGAGTTTGACCGATGCCGAAAATTGCCTGCAGGCCAATAACGGCATGCGCATGATTGGGGATATTTACCCCTGCAATACGGGCCATACTCTTTCCTTAAGCCTTAAGACCTTGAAAAGTTTGCGATTGTAACACGCAAAGTCAGGTCTAACAAATGTTAGCCTTGTTTTTGCTTGTGACGCGGGTCCGTGCAGATCACGCGTACAACGCGATTGCGACGGATAATTTTGCAGTTACGGCAAATCTTCTTTACCGAAGGCTGTACTCGCATGTCAGTTCCTTTCGTTACTCTAAAAGAGCGAGTGCGTAATTTCGCACGGAACACGATACGGGCAGCGGTCTGTCCAGGCGGTGTTGGCCACCCTGACCTTTTAATCAATAAGCGTGTTTTGACACAAGCTTGCTGATCATGCCCAAGTACGACGTGTCCATTCTCAAGTTTGATCCAGCAGTAGGGCAGCTGCTCTACTGCCAAATCTCACCCTGCATCTGGATGGTTTCTTACCTAGCCATATAACCCAGCGAGAACACGTATGTCACCGGCCGAGCGCATTGCCTTTGAAGTTAGCCTTCTTGAGCAAGCTTTCGTACTGATGCGACAGAACGTAGGACTGTACCTGAGCCATGAAATCCATGGTGACCACTACAATGATCAGCAGTGATGTGCCACCGAAGTAGAACGGTACATTCCACTTCAGGATGAGGAATTCCGGCAACAGACAAACCAGCGTAATGTAGATTGCACCGATCAATGTCAGCCGCAGAATGATCTTCTCGATATAACGCGAAGTCTGCTCACCTGGACGGATACCTGGGATGAAAGCACCACTTTTCTTCAGGTTATCTGCCGTCTCTTTCGGATTGAAAACGAGCGCGGTGTAGAAGTAACAGAAGAAAATGATGGCCGTTGCATACAGCAGCACATAGATCGGCTGACCCGGATGCAGCTTGTCAGCCACGCCCTTGAGCCAACCCAGGCTTTCATTGTTACCAAGCCAGCCAAGAATGGTGGCAGGGAACAGGATGATGCTGGATGCGAAAATCGGCGGGATCACCCCTGCCATGTTGAGCTTGAGCGGCATGTGCGTGCTCTGGCCCTGCATGACACGATTACCAACCTGACGCTTGGCGTAGTTGACCAGAACCTTGCGCTGGCCGCGTTCTGCGAACACGACTACGTAGGTCATCAGTGCAACACCAACAAACAGCACGATGGTAAACAGGATGGGCAGCGAGCCTTGACTGGTCAGCGTGAGCGTCTTGCCAATGGCAGCCGGAACACCCGATGCAATACCTGCACAGATGATCAGCGAAATACCGTTGCCGATACCACGCTCGGTAATCTGCTCACCCAGCCACATGAGGAACATGGTGCCGGTTACCAGAGATACCACGGTTGTCAGGTAGAACTCCCACTGGGCAGTCACCACCAGGTTAGGCTGCTTAAACAGCATCACCGCAATACTGAAACTCTGGAAAGAGGCCAGCAAAACGGTTGCATAACGTGTGTACTGAGTTACCTTACGACGTCCAGCGTCGCCTTCCTTCTTCAGCTGCTTCAGGCTCGGAAGAACCTCTGAGGCAAGCTGAAGAATGATGGAAGCAGAGATGTACGGCATGATGCCCAGGGCAAATACCGTAAACCTCGAGAGGGCGCCGCCCGAGAACATGTTGAACATGTCGAGCAGGCCCGTCTGCGACGTGTGGAACAACTTCGCTAGTTCGGCAGGATTGATACCAGGCACCGGAATATGCGCACCAATACGGTAAACAATCAAAGCTCCGATCAAGAACATGATACGGCGCTTCAAATCACCAAATTTATTGGCATTTCCAACTAGAGAAGTATTCGACACGTAAGTGCGCCTTATTCAATACTGCCGCCGGCAGCTTCGATAGCAGCGCGAGCGCCAGCAGTCGCAGCAATGCCACGCAGCTTAACGGCACGTTCGATCTTGCCGGACAGGACAACCTTGGCTACCAGAGCCTGAGCGTCTACCAGACCAGCTTGCTTCAGTGCCAACAGATCGATTTCGTCAACCGGCAGCAGGTTAAGTTCGGACAGGCGTACTTCTGCATTGAAGCGAGCAGTCAGCGACTTGAAGCCACGTTTCGGCAAGCGACGTTGCAGCGGCATTTGACCGCCTTCAAAACCAACCTTGTGGAAACCACCTGCACGGCTCTTTTGACCCTTGTGGCCACGACCGGAAGTCTTGCCCAGGCCGCTACCAATGCCGCGACCTACACGACGCTTGGCATGCTTGGCGCCGGCACCGGGTTGAATGGTGTTCAGCAGCATCTCTTAGCCCTCGAATTTCAACAGGTAGCTGATCTTGTTGATCATGCCACGGTTTTCAGGGGTATCGAGCACTTCCACAGTCTGGCGGATCTTTTTCAGACCCAGGCCACGGGCGCAAGCCTTGTGGGATTCCAGACGACCGATCAGGCTCTTTACCAGAGTTACCTTAACAGTGTTGGTGTTACTCATGATCAACCCCCAGGATCTCTTCTACGGTCAGACCACGCTTGGCGGCAACCTGAGAAGCGGTGTTAATCTTGTTCAGGCCGTCCAGAGTTGCACGAACCACGTTGTACGGGTTGGTGGAACCATGAATCTTGGCCGAAACATTGTGAACACCCATTGCGTCGAAGATTGCGCGCATCGGGCCACCGGCCTTAACGCCAGTACCTTCCTTGGCCGGCTGGATGAACACGGTGGTAGCACCATGCTTGCCGGTTACGGTGTGATGCAGCGTACCATTACGCAGCGGGATCTTTACCAGATTGCGGCGGGCCTGTTCCATTGCCTTCTGTACGGCAACAGGAACTTCCTTCGAACGACCCTTGCCCATACCGATGCCGCCATCGCCATCACCAACGACGGTCAAGGCGGAGAAAGCCATGATACGGCCGCCCTTAACCACTTTGGTGACGCGGTTGACGCTGATCATCTTCTCGACCAGACCGTCGCCACGATCTTCCATTTCGTGCTTAGCCATTCTTCACTCCGAATTAGAATACGAGACCGTGTTCACGGGCTGCGTCTGCCACAGCCTTCATACGGCCATGGTATTTGAAACCGGAACGGTCAAATGCCACGGTCGAAATACCGGCTGCCTTGGCTTTTTCAGCGATGCGCTTACCGACTACGGCTGCAGCGGCCACATTGCCACCATTGGAAACGTCAGCGCGTACTTCAGCTTCCAGAGTGGAAGCGCTTGCCAGTACCTTGCTGCCAGTTTCATCAATGATCTGGGCATAAATGTGGCTGTTGGTGCGGTAAACAGTGAGACGCACCATCTTGAGCTCCGCAATCCGAGCACGGGTTTTACGTGCACGGCGGAGTCGAGCTTGTTTCTTGTCCATGTCAGTGCCTCAGTTACTTCTTCTTGGTTTCTTTCAGAACCACAACCTCATCAGCGTAACGAACACCCTTGCCCTTGTAGGGTTCCGGGGAACGATAAGCGCGGATTTCGGCAGCGATCTGGCCAACGAGTTGCTTGTCAGCACCCTTGATCAGGATCTCGGTCTGAGTCGGAGTCTCAGCCTTGATGCCAGCAGGCATCTGGTGAGCTACCGGATGGGAGAAACCCAGAGACAGGTTCAGGGTGTCGCCTTGAGCCTGGGCACGGTAACCCACGCCAACCAGCTGCAGCTTCTTCTCGAAGCCCTTGGATACACCAATCACCATATTGTTCAGCAGGGCGCGCAGGGTGCCGGACATGGCACGTGCGAACTTGCTGTCGTTTTTAGCCGCGAAAGTCAGTTCGTTGTTGTCGAACTTGATTTCAACGTCATTGCACAGAGCGGCGCTCAGGGAGCCCAGGGCACCCTTTACGGTCACTTCTGCAGCACCGAATTTAACTTCGACGCCAGCCGGAATGGCTACGGGATTCTTAGCTACGCGAGACATTTGACCCCCTTATGCCACTACGCACAGCAGCTCACCGCCGATACCGGCAGCGCGTGCTTTGCGATCGGTCATGATGCCCTTGGAAGTAGACAGGATAGCTACGCCCAGACCATTCATTACCTTCGGGATTTCGGTGGAGCCCTTGTACACGCGCAGGCCAGGACGGGAAACGCGGTCAATGCGTTCGATCACCGGACGGCCAGCGTAGTACTTGAGCTGGATATCAAGAACAGGCTTCTTGGCTTCGCCGGCAACGGCGAAATCTTCGATGTAGCCTTCTTCTTTAAGCACCTGTGCCAGCGCAACTTTCAGCTTGGAAGACGGCATAGCAACAGCCACCTTGGAAGCCATTTGGCCGTTACGGATGCGGGTCAACATATCGGAAATAGGATCGTGCATGCTCATTTATGGTTCTCCTATTACCAGCTGGCCTTAACAACACCCGGAATTTCGCCCTTCATGGCGATTTCACGGAGTTTGTTACGACCCAGACCGAATTTACGGAACACGCCACGCGGACGACCGGTAATGGCGCAGCGACGACGCTGGCGTACCGGGGAAGCATTGCGCGGCAGCTGCTGCAGTTGCAGTCGAGCGGCGAAGCGTTCTTCTTCCGAGAGGCTTTGATTGTTGATGGTAGCGATGAGGGCTTCGCGCTTAGCGGCAAATTTTTCAGCCACCTTAACGCGCTTCTCTTCACGCTTGATCAGTGCAAGTTTTGCCATGTGCTTAACCCTTGAACGGGAACTTGAACGCAGCCAGCAGAGCGCGGGCCTCTTCGTCAGTCTTCGCCGTAGTGGTAACAGTAATGTTCATACCACGCAGAGCATCGATCTTGTCGTACTCGATTTCCGGGAAGATGATCTGTTCCTTGACACCCATGTTGTAGTTGCCGCGGCCGTCAAAAGACTTGGCGGAAACACCACGGAAGTCACGAACACGCGGCAACGCGATGGTTACCAGACGGTCCAGGAATTCGTACATGCGTTCACGGCGCAGGGTAACCTTGCAACCAACCGGATAGTCATCACGAATCTTGAAGCCGGCGATGGATTTGCGAGCGGTGGTAACTACCGGCTTCTGGCCAGCAATCTTTTCCATGTCGCCCACGGCGAATTCCATTACCTTTTTATCGGCAACAGCTTCACCAACACCCATGTTGACGGTGATCTTCTCGATGCGTGGAACTTCCATGATCGACTTGTAGCCGAACTGTTTCATCAGTTCCGGCACTACGCTGTCTTTGTAGAAATCGTAGAAACGTGCCATGTTTGCTTTTCCTTACGCGCCGATAACTTCGCCACTGGACTTGAACACGCGTACCTTGCGGCCGTCTTCAAGAGTCTTGAAGCCTACGCGGTCAGCCTTCTGGCTAGCCGGGTTGAAAATAGCAACGTTGGAAGCGTCAACAGGCATAACCTTTTCAACGATACCACCAGCAACGCCACGCACCGGATTCGGCTTCTGGTGTTTCTTGGCAACATTCACGCCTTCAACAACCAGTTTTTCATCCAGGACGCGCAGAACAGTGCCGCGTTTACCCTTGTCTTTACCGGTGATTACTACGACTTCATCACCTTTACGAATTTTGCGCATGCGACCTCCTTACAGCACTTCAGGAGCAAGCGACACGATCTTCATGAAACGCTCGGTACGCAGTTCACGCGTCACGGGTCCGAAGATACGAGTGCCAATCGGCTCAAGCTTGTTGTTGAGCAGAACGGCAGCATTGCTATCAAACTTGATCAACGAGCCGTCCGGACGACGCACGCCTTTGGCGGTGCGTACTACTACTGCGTTGTACACGTCGCCTTTTTTGACGCGACCGCGCGGAGCAGCATCCTTGATGCTCACCTTGATGATGTCGCCAACGCTTGCATAGCGACGCTTGGAACCGCCCAATACCTTGATGCACATAACGTGACGCGCACCAGTATTGTCAGCGACCTCAAGCATGGTCTGCATTTGGATCATTTGATGATTACCTTTCTAATCCAACTTTATCCGTCACTTTCACCTGCCGGTTTCTCGCATAAGAGCAAGACCAAACAGACGAAACGCCACAGATCAAGCTGTGGCGTATCAAACGGCCAGTTTTGGACCCCGTAAGGGCGGAATTCCTATCCGACACGGATAAGAAGATGGCCATTATACAAGGGACTTTCGTCCCTTGCAAGTCTTATACCTGGCGAGATTTCTCGACCAGGGCAGTCACCACCCACGATTTGGTCTTCGAGAGAGGACGGGACTCGCTGATTACTACGATGTCGCCGGCCTTGAACTCGTTGTTCTCGTCGTGTGCGTGGAACTTCTTAGAACGACGGATAATCTTGCCGTAGATCGGGTGCTTAACCTTGCGCTCGACCAGAACGGTTACAGTCTTATCCATCTTGTCGCTGACAACGGTACCGGTCAGCGTACGTACCACTTTGGTTTCGCTCATCTTAAACTGCCTTTTCTTTCAGAACGGTGCGAACACGAGCGATGTCGCGACGCACTTTCTTCAGTTCAGAGGTCTTGGCGAGTTGCTGAGTAGCGTGCTGCATACGCAGGGCAAACTGGGCCTTCAGGAGGCTCAGCAGTTCCGCTTTCAGCTCGTCAACAGTTTTGGCTTTCAGTTCGGACGCTTTCATTACTGACCTACCTGTCTAGTTACAAACACAGTGGCGATCGGCAACTTGGCTGCGGCCAGACGGAAAGCTTCACGAGCGAGTTCCTCGTTAACACCGTCCATTTCGTACAGCATCTTGCCAGGCTGGATTTCGGCCACGTAGTATTCCGGAGAACCCTTACCCCCACCCATACGCACTTCAGCAGGCTTGGAAGTGATCGGCTTGTCCGGGAAAATACGGATCCAGATACGACCGCCACGCTTGATGTGACGGGTCATGGCACGACGGGCCGCTTCGATCTGACGCGCGGTCAGACGACCACGACCAACAGCCTTCAAACCGAAATCACCAAAGCTCACCTTGTTGCCACGGGTAGCGATACCAGTGTTGCGGCCTTTATGCTGTTTACGGTACTTGAGTCTAGTTGGCTGCAGCATTGCGCGGGCCCTTTCTCGTTTTCTTCTCGGTCGCAACCGGAGCCGGTGCTACTTGACCCGGCTTCAGCTCACCTTTGTAAACCCATACCTTGATGCCGATGATACCGTAGGTGGTCTTGGCTTCAGAGGTAGCGTAGTCAACATCGGCACGCAGGGTATGCAGCGGCACACGGCCTTCGCGATACCATTCGCTACGAGCGATATCGATGCCGTTCAGACGACCGGAGGACATGATCTTGATGCCCTGGGCGCCCATGCGCATGGCGTTCTGCATGGAACGCTTCATGGCACGGCGGAACATTACACGCTTTTCCAGCTGGGAGGCGATGCCATCAGCAATGATTTGCGCGTCCAGTTCCGGCTTGCGAACTTCTTCGATATTCACGTGAACCGGCACGCCCAGACGAGCTTGCAGTTCGCGCTTCAGAACTTCGATGTCCTCACCCTTTTTACCGATCACAACACCCGGACGGGCACTGTGAATGGTAATGCGTGCGGACTTGGCCGGACGCTCGATGGTGACACGACCAACAGCCGCATGACCCAGGCGCTTCTTCAGGTATTCGCGAACTTCCAGGTCTTGCATCAGCATTTCCGGGAAATTCTTCGAGTTGGCGAACCACTTGGAAGACCAGTTTTTGTTAACGGCAAGACGGAATCCCGTCGGATGAATCTTCTGACCCATTTCTTACCCCTTAATTGCCAACGGTCAACGAGATGTGGCAGGTCTGCTTTTCGATGCGATTGCCACGACCCTTAGCACGGGCAGTGAAACGCTTCAGACTAGCGCCTTTGTCAACAAAGATGCTGGTGACACGCAGGGTGTCGATGTCAGCGCCTTCGTTGTGCTCGGCGTTAGCGATGGCAGATTCCAGCACTTTCTTCACAATAACCGCGCCCTTCTTCGGGGAGAAGGCCAGGATATTCAGAGCCTGACCAACGGATTGACCGCGGATCAGATCGGCCACCAGGCGGCACTTTTGTGCCGACAGGCGGACGCTTTTCAGATTTGCAGATACTCTCATCGCTTCACCTTATCTCTTCTTCGCCTTCTTATCGGCCGCGTGGCCTTTGAAGGTACGAGTCAGCGAGAATTCGCCCAGTTTATGACCGACCATGTTTTCGGAAACATAAACAGGCACATGGGTGCGACCGTTGTGTACCGCGATGGTCAAACCAATGAAGTCCGGCAGGACGGTCGAACGACGCGACCAAGTCTTGATCGGACGCTTGTCATTGGTTGCACGCGCCGCGTCGACCTTCTTCAGAAGGTGCAGATCAACGAACGGGCCTTTTTTCTGCGAACGTGCCATTGTCAATTACCCTTTAGTAGAATAGCGGCGGCGTACGATCATGTTGTCGGTACGCTTGTTGCGACGGGTACGGAAGCCCTTAGTCGGAGTGCCCCATGGGCTAACCGGCACACGGCCTTCACCAGTACGGCCTTCACCACCACCATGCGGGTGATCAATCGGGTTCATCGCAGTACCGCGAACGGTCGGACGAATACCACGCCAGCGGCTAGCACCAGCCTTACCCAGCTTGCGCAGGGAATGCTCTTCGTTGCTCACTTCGCCAACGGTAGCGCGGCAGTCAACATGCACCAGACGAATTTCGCCGGAACGCAGACGCAGCTGAGCGTAGACACCTTCACGGGCCAGCAGCATGGCGGAACCGCCAGCCGAACGGACCATTTGGGCACCCTTGCCAGGTTGCAGCTCTACGCAGTGGATAGTAGTACCCACCGGGATGTTTCGGATCGGCAAAGCGTTACCAGCCTTGATCGGAGCCTCGGCACCGGACAGCAGAACTGCACCAGCTTTAACACCGCGCGGAGCGATGATGTAGCGGCGTTCGCCATCGGCGTAGCACAACAGGGCGATGTGGGCAGTACGGTTCGGATCGTATTCGATACGTTCTACTTTTGCCGGAATGCCATCCTTGTTGCGACGGAAGTCGATCAGACGGTAGTGCTTCTTGTGACCACCACCCATGTGACGGGTAGTAATGTGGCCATTGTTGTTACGACCGGCAGTGGCAGACTTTTTCTCTACCAGAGCGGCGTGCGGAGCGCCTTTGTGCAGATCAGGGTGAACCACCTTGACAACAGCACGACGACCCGCGGAAGTCGGTTTTACTTTAACGATAGGCATGCTCTATCTCCTTACTCCGCAGCGGCCGGGGTGGCGGTCAGATCGATTTCCTGACCCTGAACCAGGCTAACGTAAGCCTTTTTCCAGTCTTTACGACGGCCAAAGGTACGGCCAAAGCGCTTGACTTTGCCCTTTACGTTAACAGTGGATACGCCTTCAACTTTTACATTGAACAGCATTTCAACTGCAGCCTTGATCTCCGGCTTGGTAGCATCGGTAGCAACACGGAAAACAACTTGCTGATGCTTCTCAGCAACCATGGTGCTCTTTTCGGAAACAACCGGGGCCAGAATTACTTGCAACAGACGTTCTTGATTCATGCCCACTGCTCCTCCAGATGCTGCACCGCCTCACGGGTGATGACGATCTTCTTGAAACGCAGCAGGCTGTACGGGTCAGCTTGTTGTGCTTCGATCACCAGCACGTTCGGCAGATTGCGCGAAGACAGATAGAGGTTTTCGTCCAGTTCACGGGTAATGAACAGAGCCTGCTCCAGACCCATGGACTTAACCACACCTACGAATTCCTTGGTTTTCGGCGATTCAACCGACAGCGAATCAACCACGATCAGACGCTCGTCGCGAACCAGCTGGGACAGGATAGCTGCCATACCAGCGCGGAACATCTTGCGGTTAACCTTCTGAGAGAAATTCTCGTCCGGGCTGTTCGGGAAAGCACGACCACCACCACGACGGTTCGGAGTGGAAGTCATACCGGCACGTGCGTTACCAGTACCCTTCTGCTTGAACGGCTTCTTGGTGGAGTGGTTTACTTCGGCACGAGTCAGCTGAGCGCGGTTACCGCTGCGAGCATTCGCCAGGAATGCAGTCACAACCTGGTGAACCAGGGCTTCGTTGTATTCGCGACCGAACAGAGTCTCGGATGCCTGCAGGCTGCCAGCAGCCTGACCTTGGCTATTGATTACTTTCAATTCCATCACGCACCTGCCTTCACGCTAGGACGAACGACAACATCGCCGTTCTTGGCACCAGGAACGGCACCCTTAACCAGAAGCAGCTGACGCTCGGCGTCAACACGAACAACTTCCAGGCACTGAACAGTGCTCTTGACGTTGCCGTACTGACCAGCCATGCGCTTACCCGGGAAAATACGACCCGGATCCTGTGCTTGACCGATAGAACCCGGCGTGTTATGCGAACGGGAGTTACCGTGCGAAGCGCGGTTGGAAGAGAAGTTGTGACGCTTGATCACACCGGAGAAACCCTTACCCTTGGAGGTACCGGTTACATCAACCAGTTGACCTACGGTGAAGATTTCAACGGACAGTGCATCACCCGGCTTCAGGGAGGAGAGAGCTTCTGCGGACAGAACGAATTCGTTCAGACCCAGACCTGCTTCAACGCCAGCCTTGGCAAAGTGACCAGCTGCCGCCTTGTTAACGCGGCTAGCTTTACGGGCACCGAAAGTAACTTGAACGGCAGAGTAGCCGTCAACTTCGGCAGTTTTGATTTGCGTGACGCGGTTAGCGGACATGTCCAGCACAGTTACCGGGATGGATGCACCATCTTCGGCAAAAATGCGGGTCATGCCGACTTTGCGACCGACAAGACCTAAACTCATGTTTATATCCTTTTGCAGGCGCCGATTACGATTGACCGGCATAAAAAACAAAAGCGGACTCGCAAAATTGCGAGTCCGCTAATGTATCACAAGATTTTCAGCAATCGCAAGCACTTAACCTGCGAGCGCTGCATTTCCTGTCATTACTGCAGCTTGATTTCCACATCCACACCGGCCGGCAGGTCGAGCTTCATCAGAGCATCAACAGTCTTGTCGGTCGGATCTACGATGTCCATCAGGCGCAGGTGAGTGCGGATTTCCAGCTGGTCGCGGGAAGTCTTGTTCACGTGCGGGGAACGCAGAACGTTGAAACGCTCGATTTTGGTCGGCAGCGGAACCGGGCCCTTGACAACAGCGCCGGTACGCTTGGCAGTTTCAACGATTTCCTGGGCGGAACGATCGATCAGGTTGTAATCGAAGGCCTTCAGGCGGATGCGGATTTTCTGGCTTTGCATATTATCTGCTCCGATTAGGCGATGATCTTGGCAACAACGCCGGCGCCAACAGTACGGCCACCTTCACGGATCGCGAAACGCAGACCTTCTTCCATAGCGATCGGGGCGATCAGTTCTACGGTGATTTCTACGTTGTCACCCGGCATTACCATTTCCACGCCTTCGGCCAGGCTTACAGCACCGGTCACGTCGGTTGTACGGAAATAGAACTGCGGACGGTAGTTAGCGAAGAACGGGGTGTGACGACCGCCTTCATCCTTGCTCAGCACGTATACGGATGCGCCGAACTTGG